>NZ_SRLW01000059.1:0-39907 GCF_006518215.1 Myxococcus sp. AB025B | reverse complement strand
CTTCGGGGGCGCGGCTCGTGGGGGTGTCTCCGTGAGCGCGGGGGCCAGGACGTTCGAGGCGCGGGTGGCGAGTCTGGCGCGTCACGCCGACGCCCGTGAGCCGATGAGAGAGGGTGCGCTCCGGGCAGCGGCGGCGATTGCCGAGGCACGCGAAGCCATGCCTCACGCCACGGAGGCCACGTCGCGAGAAGGCGCGCTCCAAGCAGCGGCTCTCGCGGAGGCACGCGAAGCCATGCCTCACGCCATGGAGGCCACGTCGCGAGAAGGCGCGCTTCAAGCAGCGGCTCTCGCGGAGGCACGCGAAGTGCTGTCTCATGCCAGGGGAGCAGCCTCGTGGAAGGACACGCTCCACGAGGAGGAGCTCGACGAGGCGCGTGACGCCCTCCCCCACGCCTCGACGGAGGCACTGCATGGCTTCGTCCTGCGTCAGCGGGCCTGTCGACTGTCGCTCGGGCTGCTCGTGGACTTCTACCGGGTGAATCCGTGCCGCATGGCCCGGGTGCACCTGCTCGCGGCCAGCGCGGTGACGCTGGGCCGCTTCTGGGGCGTGTCCGAGCCCTTCGCCCGTCTGGGCGCCGCGGTCATGCCGGTGGATGAGACCGGGCTGCCTCGCACGCCGGAGTGGAGCGCCTATGCGAGCGCATGCGCCGACGGCCTGCCGATGGAGGTGCGCGACGAGCGGTGGATTGAAGCCCACATGGTCGATGTCGCGCGCGGACGCGAGCTCGGTCATGAGGCGGCGTTCCTCGAGGAGGCTCGAGCCCATGAGCGCGAGCCGCTGTGGCGTCTGCTCGTCCAGCACGTGGAGATGACGCTGGGCGCGCGCTTCTTCGACCAGCACGCGCTGGCGGGCGCGGTGCCCGGGGAGAGCGCCATCGCGCACGGGCTCGCGCTCTCGGTGGTGCGACTGACGAGCGCGGGCTGGGTGCTCCTGCGTCACTACGCCTGGGCCACGCTGCGCGCGCTGTGCCTGCCGCGCTGGCATCGGGCCCCGGGCCTCGTCGGCGAGCGCCACGCGGCGTGGCTGCTGCTCTCGAGCTTCCTCACCGCGTGGACGGCGGCGGGAGTGTACCGGCGGGGCGTGAAGGCGCTGCATCGGGGACAGCGCACGAGACCCTCGGATGCCTGGTCCCTGCTCGCGAGCGCGATGGGCCCGGAGGTGTCCCGCGTGGACGAGCGGGTCATCCGCTTCTACGCCAACCCCGGCGCCTGGAGCGTGCGCGCCTCGGTGACGTTCTCCTCGCGCACCGCGCGGGTGTTGGCCTGGGTCGCGACGCGACTGTCGGGCCAGGGCCTCTTCGAGCATGGGGCACGCACGTTCCCCGGACGCTTCCGGACCTTCCGCCGCGCCGATGGCTCGATGCACTTCGTCCGCGAGCTGTACTGCGACGGAGCCCTGCGCAGCTTCGACTCGGACTTCGTCCTGCGAGGCAACCAGCTCCACGAGGTCTTCGTCGAGCACGGCCTCGACCTGGCGCTGGACGTGTCGGTGCTCGACGACGGCGGCATCCGGCTGCGAGGCGGCACGCTGCGGTGGCACGGGCTGGTGCTGCCCCCCGTGGGACGCGGCGTGGAGTTCCGCATCCTCCCCTCACGCGACGACCCCACCCGCGTGGACATCATCGGCACCTTCCGCTGGAGCTCGTCGTCCCGCGCGCCCCTGGGCTGCATCCACTACGAGGCTCAGTGGTCCGCGCCCTCGTGATGGTCGTGTCCCGGTCCACCAAACGTCCCGGGCCAGGGCTCGTTCGCGGGCAGCAACCCCGGCATCGGGAAGCGCTGGAAGCGCGCCTGGCTGGAGGCGAACGGCGGGTCGCACTCGCCGCACGTCTCAGCCCCATCCATCATCAGCAGCGCACCCGGCGCCAGCTCCAGCAACTGGGGCATGGTGCGCGCCTGGTAGTCCAACCGGCACTGGAACGCCTCGCTGCCGTCGGAGACCCGCACGCCCACGAGCAGCTGCGCGTCGTCCGCATCCGTCGCCGTGGTGAGCACCAGCGTCCTCGGTGGCAGCCCCGGCGTCTCCGGCCACGTCGCCAGCCGCAGCTCCTTCGTGGTGAGCGACTGTCCCGAGCGAAGCGAGTACGTCCACACGGGGCTCAGTGAGGGCAGCGCGAAGCCCCGCAGCTGCGTGGCCGCGGGCGCGTTGCCCTCGTCGCCGACATTCACCGTCGTGCCCGGCGCGCTCGGAACCAGTCGCTCGCGCGTGGCCACCACGCGGCCGAAGACCTGCGGAATCGTCCCCGCCACCGAGCCATCCGCCGTGCGCAGCGCCTGCCCGCCCCGCTCCGCGAAGAGCAGCCCGTCCACCACCGCCAGCTCTCCGGCGCGCTGCCCCTGGGACTTGCGCCAGCGCGGCACCCCGTCCGACGAGAACGCCATCAACAACGAAGGCGCGCCCGCATGCAGCGGTGCCCCCACGTTCAGCGTCTGCGAGAAGGACACATACAAATCCCCCGCCGCGTCGGACACGACGCCGAAAGGGTGCGGGTGGTTGCACTCGGACAACAGCGGGTCCGTCAGCTCCTGCGCGGACACCATCTGTCCGAACGCGTCCAACACCACCAGGAAGTACATGCGGCACAACGTCTCGCGCCGCTCCCCCGCGGGATACGCCTCGAAGAGCGCCGCCAGCCGGTCCGGCGCCATCACCGCCAGTCGCGCCAGGAAGAGCGTCTCCGTGCGCTGCCGGATGTCCGGCCGCGCGTCCCCCAGCGTGAAGGTCCACCGAGGCACCCCCGTGTACCGCTCCATCAGCGACACCGTGCCGTCCTCGGGCAAATCCATGCACAACAGCCGGTCATTCCACAGCATGCACCGCCGGGCCGCGTCCCGGCTCAGCATGGGCGTCGGCGCCGCCGCGTCCAGCAGCGCCGACTCGTAGAAGCCCGACAGCGTCACGTCCCCCTCGGGCCCCACCAGCAAATCATGCAGGTTGCGCGGGTACGCCGCCGCGTCGAGGCTCCAGTCCGGCGCCAGCGTCACCGCCGCGGGGCGCTCGCACACGGGCCCGCGACACCGGCCCTCCGCCTGACACGGACTGGCCGACGCGCAGACGAAGCCGTCCGGCAAGTCCCTCCGCGCGCACGCGCCCTCGATGCACACGTCCGCCGCGTCGCAGCCGCGCTCCGTCCCGCAGAAGGTGCCATCGGGCGCATCCGCCAGACCGCACCCGAGCTTCGAATCACACGTGCCCACCTGGCACGGCCCGCCCCCGGGACACGGCGGCGCCGGCACCGAGCGGCACCCATCCAGCGCATGGCACGCATCCGTGGTGCACGCGTTGCCGTCGTCACACGGCCGCTCCTGCCCCCGACACCGCCCCTGCTGACAGGTGGCCAGGGTGAGACACGCGCTGCCCGGGTTGCACGCGGTGCCGTCCGGCGACACCGTCTCCACGCAGCGCTCGGTGACGGGGTCGAACGTCGAGGTCGCGCAGACCACCGGGACACAGTCGGGCGTCGGCCGCGCCTCGCCCGCCAGCACCAGCTCCACGCGCCCTCCATCCGACGCGGTGCCCACCAGCCGCGACTCGAACGTGCCGATGGCCCGGGGACCGAAGCGCACCCGCACGGGCACCTCCTCCATCCCCACGCGCGAGGGCAGCCCCTCCACCAGCGAGAACGGCGCCTCCACCGCGGTCCACGTCACGTCCAGCGGCGCGCGCCCCGCGTTGAGCACGCGCACCTCCGCCTCACGCGTGCCCCCCGGATACGCGAAGGGGAAGTCGAGCCGGTCGACCGACAACCGCAGCCGCCCCTGCGCGCCCACCAGCGACGGGCCCTCGCGGCACGCGACAAGCCCCGTGCCCAACACCACCGCCATCACGATGACGGCCCACCCCGCCCCGCCTGTGCTCGTCGCGCGCGCCATGGGTGCCTCCCGGACTCCAGCCCTCCGCGTATAGCCCCGGGCTCCCCGTGATGCGAGGGGTGAGCGCCTCGCGCCTGTCCGCCATCGCCTCTCACGCGGGCCGCGCGTTTCGGCTGCTGAACGCTCGCGTCATGGCGCGCTCACGCCAGCACGTGGCGACACACGTTCCCCGCGTGACGACTTCCGGGGCCTCCCCAGGGCCCTCACCGGACGCCGCGCCACCAGCACCCCGAAGTCGCAGCCTCGCCGCAGAGATGAACGTCGGACGGAATCCTCATCCAGTCGGGTAATGGAAGCCGGTGGAGGCCCGGAAGGCGCGCCTTCCCGAAGACACTTCAGACCGCGTCCACCCACACCCTGTGATTTTTTCAGACGGTCGCGGCCGACCCACTCCAACCGCGCGGAATGGTTGGATCCAGGAAAGGTACGGTTCTCGCAATCAGCGCCGGCATGACCTCCGTCGCCGACACGGGCTCCACGTCCTCCCAGGCCTTCACCGTGCTCATCCCACGCAGCCTGCAAGGCACCGTGGACGGGCTGACGCCCAAGACGCGGCAGGCGCTGCTGTCGGAGCTCTTCCGCATGGCCGCGCTGGCGCACCAGGAGCGCGGCCTTTTGCCCGCGTCGGAGCCGTATGCGCTGAACCTGGACTTCGACGAGTGCCACGTGACCGTGGAGATGGACCCGTCCCGTGCCCGGCTGACCCTGGCCGGACTCTCCCGGGCTCGAGCGCTGGGCTGAGCCCGGCGATGCGTGGAAGCAATGTCTCGACGGGCCGGCTACGAAGAATCCTGGGACCTGACCTATCTGGTCGAGCAGCTGCGCGAGCTCATCAGCCGCGACCTGCAGCTGGATGACGCGCTCGGCGAGGAGCTGGAGGACACCCTCGCGCGCCTCGTGCTGCGCAACCAGCGGCTGCGCATGCTCCAGCGGATGGTGAACGCGGAGCGCTCGGCCGAGGACCTCGAAATCCTCCGCAATGCCCTGGAGCACACGGACCGTGAACTGCTCACGGCCCTGCCCGGCCTCCTCGAGCGTCTGCGCGCCGCGCTGACCTGAGCTTCCAGGGCCCAAGGCCCCCAGCGCCTGCTGGCGCCCTGTTCCGACCCCGGAAGCTCCCGGTGTGCCCGCGAAGGCCCGGCGCGCGCCCCAGGGCCCTCCACGGCCGCCTGGCGAGGCCTGCTGGCGTGGGCTCCTGATGGCTTCGTGCCTGGTGGCCCGCGTGCCGCCGTGGGCGCCGCCCGCGTGTCCGGATGCCAGGGTGTTACAGCCGTGTGGCGTTCATCCACAGGCGCAAGTCACAGGCACCGTCTGCTTCTTCAAAAGGGAGATGGGGTATTGATCAAGTGGTGGAAGAAGTAGAGGGCACGGAGTTGGGGACAAGTCAGCAAGCTCGCGGGATGACTGACGAATTCGCGCGATGCTATATGTGGGTAAATTGGCGGTTTCCCCCGGCCACCCACAGGGGTTGATCCACGCCGGGGTTTCTCCACAGCCATCCCCCCGCTGTCCACAGGCCATCCACAGGCTCGTGGTGGATGAAGGGAAGACGGTGGGTGACGGCGTGTTCTCACCGCAGGTCCGCGCCATACAAGCCTGTTATCCTCGGCGGCGTTGCGGCTCCGGTGGCGGGGCGCTGGCGAGGAGGGTTGACCCATCGATTTCTATCGGGGCGAGCGCATCGGGAAGTACGAGGTCGTCACGCAGCTGTCCGTGGGTGGCATGGCCGAGCTGTTCCTCGGCTTCACCTCGGGTCCGGGTGGCTTCCGCAAGTACGTGGTGGTGAAGCGAATCCTTCCGGACGCTCGGGACAACGAGCAGTTCGAGCGGATGTTCCTGGACGAGGCGCGCATCACCGCGGCCTTCAACCACCCGAACATCGCGCAGGTGTTCGACCTGGGGCAGGAGGAGGACGGCCTCTTCCTGGCGATGGAGTTCATCGCCGGGCAGAACCTGAACCAGATTACCAGCGCGTGCCTGCGCCACCATCGCCCGGTGCCGCTGGGCTTCACGCTGTCGGTGGCGCGCGACGTCTGCATGGCGCTGCACTACGCGCACACCTTCACCGCGCCCTCGGGCGAGCCCAGCCCCGTCATCCACCGCGACGTCGCCCAGAAGAACATCATGGTGACGTACGACGGCATGGTGAAGCTGCTCGACTTCGGCATCGCCAAGGCGAAGAACAGCCTGGAGCGCACGCACGCGGGCACGGTGAAGGGCACCACCGGCTACATGTCCCCGGAGCAGGTGCGCGGCGAGAAGCTGGATGGGCGCAGCGACCTGTTCTCCGTGGGGGTGATGCTGCACGAGATGCTCACCGGCGCGCGCCTGTTCGCGGGCAGGACGGAGCGCGACGAGATGATGAAGATCCTCGAGGCGCCCATCCCCTGGCCCTCGCACGTCACGCCGCACGTGTCGGAGCAGATCTCCAAGGTGGTGATGCAGGCGCTGGAGCGCAGCCGTGAGAAGCGCTTCGCCAACGGGCGGGACATGGCGCGGGCGCTGGAGGCGGCGGCGGGGACGCTGATGCAGGACGCGGAGCACCGCGCCACCCTGATGAAGGAGATGTTCGCGGAGCGGATGGCGGCCACGCGCGCGCTGCTGGAGAGCGTGGACGGCACGGCCAGCTCGCTCATGGTGGACTCCGCGAAGCGCGCCCTGCGCGGGGATGACGGGCCGTACCTGCCGGTGCGCGAGGAGCAGGCCACGCCCCGGTCGGGCAACACGCCGATGAAGGGCGGCAAGAAGCCCTCGCGCAAGGTGTCGACGGTGAAGACCGAGGCGCCGCCGCCGCTGGACGGTGACGAGCTCACGCCCGCGCAGAAGCTCCGGTCCAATGTGCTCTGGGGGCTGGTGCTGCTGAGCATCCTCGGCGGAGGCATCTATGGCGCGGTGAAGCTGAGCCGCGCGCTGGATGACTCGGCGACGATGGTGCCCGTGCGGGAGGAGGAGCCGCAGGACGCCAGGCTGCGTCCCATCCAGCCCCGGGCCATGATGGGGAACCTGGGGCCGGGCCCCGATGAACCTGTTCCAGGAGCGAAGCCGGAGCCCGCGCCGAGGAACGTCGGCGCGCAGGGGGAGCCGCCGGACGAGGGCTCGAAGCCGGAGCGCACCAGGCCCTCGCGAGCCACGGGCAAGCTGACCTTCAACATCACGGGGCAGTCGGCGCCCGTGTATCTGGGAGGCAAGAAGCTCGGCGTGACGCCGCTCCTGGGGGTCTCCCTGCCGGTGGGCAAGCACACGCTGAGAATCGTCGACCCCCAGGGCAAATCGCGCTCCCTGCCCGTGGTCATCCACGCCGGGGAGACGACGGTGAGCAAATTCGAGAGCTGGCAGGACCTGCCCTGAGGGTGTGAATCCGCTGCGATGACGAGGGGGCCTGTTATCTTCGCGCGCCCTCATCCTTCCTTTCGAGACCCATGGCCCCGCTCACCCTTGGCTTCCTGATGGACCCCCTCGAGACGGTGAGGGTGGACCACGACTCCACCTTCGCGCTGATGCTGGAGGCGCAGAAGCGAGGCCACCGGGTGGTCTACTTCGAGCAAGGGTGGCTGCGCTTCAACGGTCGGGTGGCGGAGGCGCGCATGCGCCACGTCACGGTGCGCCGGGAGCTGGGACGGCACTTCGACGTGCTGGACGAGGCGCCGCGCGAGCTGTCGACGGTGGACGTGTTGTTCCTGCGCAAGGACCCGCCGGTGGACGCGGAGTTCCTGCACGCCACGCAGCTGGTGGAGCTGTGTGGCGGCCGTCCGCCCGTCTACATCAACGACCCGGCGGGCATCCGCGACGCGAACGAGAAGCTCTTCAGTCTGCGCTACCCGGACCTGATGCCGGACACGCGAATCACCCGGGAGCTGCCGGTGCTCCTGGACTTCATCGCGAGGAACGCGCAGGGCACCATCCTCAAGCCGGTGGATGGCTTCGGCGGCAAGGGCATCCTCTTCCTCGCGCCGGGGGACCGCAACGCGCGCTCCGCCGCGGAGCTGCTCACCAGCGGAGGCCGCGAGGCCGTCGTCGCGCAGGCGTACATCCCGGAGAGCCGACAGGGCGACAAGCGCATCATCCTGGTGGACGGTGAGCCCGTGGGCGGCGTGCTGCGCGTGCCGTCCGGGGACGACCACCGCGGGAACATGGCCGCCGGGGGCACGCCCCACAAGGCGGTGCTGTCGGCGCGCGATTTGGAGATCTGCGAGCGGCTCAAGCCGGAGCTGCGCAAGCGCGGGCTCCTGCTCGTGGGCATCGACGTGCTCGGCGACTTCCTCACCGAGGTGAACGTGACGAGCCCCACGGGCCTGGTGGAGGCGAACCACCTGGACGACGTGTGCATCGAGGCTCGCGTCCTCGACGTGGCCGAGCGACTGGCGGCACGGCGCCCGAAGGCCTGAGGTCCGGGGCGGAGCGGGTCTCGTGGTGGATGCCCCGGCCCTGTCCGCGCCATCGTTCGGGAGGGCGGGGCGCGTGCCTCCGTGGGACGTGCGGAGAGCCTCATGCCGGGCGCGGGTTACGGGTGTGACGGGATGACAGCAGCCCACCGGGGCGGGCTCCTGCGACCCCGCCCTGTCCGTCGCGGATGGCCCCGGCCCTGAATCGACGTTGGCGAGGTCGTCTTCTTCGCGGGTGACCGCTGACGTCGGGAGAACAGTCCGTCGACGGGCCTGTCCGGACCGGTTCTCCGAGAGAAGGTGAGCTGAAGGACGGTTCAGGTTCCAGGGTGCCGACGCGGTGCGCTGAAATGAACCCTGGTTCAGGTTTCATCGCCCGGGCGACGCGGCGCGCCTTGAATCAGGGTTGTGCGGGGGAGTCACGTTGCCGCCCGCGGCCGTCATCCCCCTTCCCCTCGACGGCCCGGGAGGCACCATGTCGTCGTGGCGTTCTCGACTCTCCTCGACGTGTTTCACCTTCACCGTGGCGCTGGGCCTGGGCGCGCTCGGCTGTGGCGGAACCGAGGTCGGCCTCTCGGGTGACTCGGTGCTCGAAAGTTCCGAGCAGGCGCTCACCCAGGTGACGGGCTTCGGTAGCAACCCGGGCAACCTGCTGATGTTCCGGCACGTGCCCTCGGACATGCCGGCCAACGCGCCGCTGGTGGTGGTGCTCCACGGCTGCACGCAGAACGCGACGGGCATGGAGCTGGGCGGCTGGACGGCGGCGGCCAACGTCTACAAGTTCTACGCGGTGTATCCGCAGCAGCAGAGCGCCAACAGTGGGACGAGCTGCTTCAACTGGTACGAAATCGGAGACACCACGCGCGACGCGGGCGAGGCGCTGTCCATCAAGCAGATGGTGGACGCGATGAAGGCCACCTACTCCATCGACGCGTCGCGGGTGTACGTGACGGGCTTCTCCGCGGGCGGCTACATGGCGTCCTCGCTGCTCGCCGTCTACCCGGATGTCTTCCGCGCCGGCGCCATCAACGCGGGCGGACCCCACCGCTGCTCCACGTCGGTGAACGCGGCCTTCACGTGCATGAGCGGCCTGGACAAGACGCCCGCGGCCTGGGGGGACCTGGCGCGTGGTGGCTACCCGAGCTACGCGGGCCCGCGTCCTCCGGTGTCCATCTGGTACGGCACCAGTGACTTCACGGTGCGGCCGATGAACGGCACCGAGGCGATGGAGCAGTGGACGAACGTGCACGGCATCGACCAGACGCCGGACACCACGGAGACGGTGGGCGGCTTTCCGCACAAGGTCTATCGCGATGGCGCGGGTCGGGCCCTGGTGGAGACGTGGGAGCTCACCGGCATGGGACACGCGGTGGCGTTCGACGCGCAGTTCAACTTCCCGGGCAGCACCACGGCCTGCGGCTCGGTGGGTGCGTACGTGACGGATGTGAACCTGTGCTCCGTGTACCACCAGGCGAAGTTCTTCGGCCTCATAGGGGGCGGTGGCGAGCCGGGCGGTGACACCACGCCTCCCACGGTGGATGTGACGTCTCCGGCGAGCGGTGCCACGGTGAGCGGCACGGTGACGGTGAAGGTGAGCGCCACGGACGCGGTGGGCGTGGCCCGCGTGGAACTGCTGGTGGACGGCGCTCCGGTGGCGACGGACACGGTGGCGCCGTACGAGCTTGCGTGGGACAGCCGGACGGTGGCGAACGGCGCGCACACGCTGGGGGCCCGGGCCTATGACGCCGCGGGGAATGCGGCGACGGACAACGACACGAGCGTCACGGTGGACAATGCCGGCGTGCCTCCCACGCCCGTCACCGTGAGCTTCACGAGCATCGCGGCGGAGGATGGCTACCTGAAGGCGAACGCGGATGGCAGCGGCGCGGTGCTCGGGACGCTGACGAACCTGGCGCTCGGGCGTGGGACGGATGGGAAGTACAACCGCTCCTTCCTCTCGTTCGACACGTCGACGCTGCCGGACGGGGCCACGGTGACGCGGGCATTCCTCACGGTGAGCTACTCGTCGGGCTCGGGGGACCCCTGGTCCACGCCGGCGGGGAACACGTTGGTCATCGACGTGAAGTCCGGCACGTTCAACGCAGCGTCCACGGAAGGCGCGGACTGGGCGGCGGCGGCGGACGCGAGCGCGGTGGCGGGCATCGAGCGGTTCACCAGTGGAGCGCGGGCCTCGGCGGACTTCAGCGGGGCGGGCCTGGGGGCCATCAACGTGGCGGGCAGGACGCAGCTGCGGCTGCGCTTCAGCCAGGAGCAGACGGCGACGCAGTACCTGTTCGTGCGGGACTCGGCGAACGCGGTGCTGACCGTCGTGTACACACCGTGACGTGAGGCGGGCCCGGGGTGGACGCCTGTTCGACGAGGATGCGAGCATGGCGTCCCCCCCGTGACTGACTCCGCCTCACAGCCCGGCCCGGACGAGACGCTTGACTCCATCGGCACCTCGGGCGTGCGTGTCTTCCAGCGACGGGATGGGTATCGGTTCACGCTGGACGCGGTGCTGCTCGCGGCCTTCGCGGCCACGGAGTCCCCGCAGGGCTCGGGGCGGATATTGGAGCTGGGTGCGGGCAGCGGCGTGGTGTCGCTGCTGCTCGTGAAGCAGTTCGGGCTGGGGCCCGTGGATGCGCTGGAGGTACAGCCCGCGGTGCATGCGCGGCTGACGCGCGCCGTGGCGCTCAATGACTGTGAGTCCCGGGTACGGCCGATGCTCGGGGACCTGCGGCGCATCCGTGAGCAGGTGACGGGTGGGGGGTATGTGCAGGTCGTGTCGAACCCGCCGTTCCGGGTGGCGGATGCGGGGGTGCGCAGTCCGGATGACGAGCGCGCCATCTCCAAGTCGGAGGTGGCGTGTGAGGCCCGGGACGTGGTCGCGGCGGCGCGGTATGCGTTGGCTCCTGGGGGACTGGTGAGCCTGGTGTACCCGGCGGCGCGAGCGGCGGAGGTGCTCGGGTTGCTGGCGCAGTCGAAGCTGCATCCGCGCGTGCTGCGCTTCGTGCACTCGAGGGTGGAGGCGCCGGCGACGCGCTTCCTGGTGCAGGCCGTGCGAGACAGGGACCGGGGCCTCACCGTGCGTCCGCCGCTCGTGGTCCACGGAGAGGGACCCGGGGGTTACTCGGCGGAGGTGGCCGCGCTCATGGACCCGCCGCTCTCGGAGCAGGCGTAGCTCCACCTGGTGGCCGAGGCTGTGATTCCGAGACCGACGGTGCGATGGCACGTCGGACCGCCCTGCTATTGCGTCGCGAGTCTCGCGACGTCATGTGCACGGGGGCTGGATGAGCGCGCATCGCTTCATCGTGTGGCTGTTGGCACTGACCCTGGTGGGTTGTTCGAGCACGCGGGTCGTCCGACTGGACTCAGGCCAGGGTGAGCCAGAGGTCCACGTGCCCTTCGAGGACAAGGACGCGGGGCCGGTGGAGTTGGACGACGATGAGTTCGAAGAGGCCCTGGTGGTGCTCGCTCGGGACGTGAGGCCCTTCGAGCACCCGTTGAGAGAGGCCCGCGAGCGCTTCGGCGTCCCGGAGCGAAGTGGCGTGTACGAGTACCAGCCGCAGAGCCTCAAGCTCATCCCGCGCGGGGACGGGGACGTCGGAGGACTCCGGTTGCTGGAGACGTACGCCGATGACGCGCTGACACGGGACTACGGGCGCTGGTGCGAGCGCAAGTCGCGGCCTGGAGACTGTCTGCGCCTGCTGGAAGAGGGACCGTTGCTGGGGAGTGACGGCCGGTACTCGTTGGCGCTGGCCATCGCGATGGACGCCGTATGGGAGGAGACGGCGGAGGCGCTGGAGGATGCGACGGACCCCCAGGCGTTGCTGGCGACGGTGACGGCGTCCGTGAGCATGTACTTGCTCTTGTGGGCACTGCCCGAGCCCGTGTCCAAGGGGCTGGCTGCGCTATTGACGGCGACAGCGATTGCGTACCTGGGCGTGGACACGGTGTGGCGGGTGCTGGATGGGTGGGTGGTGCTGGTGCGCGAGGCGGACAGGGCGCGGAGCTTCGAGGAGCTCAGCGCGGCGGGAGAGGCGTACGGAGAGGTGCTCGGAGAGAACGCGGCGCGGGTCTTCGTGATGCTCGCGACGGCGGCGATTGGGAGCACGGCGGGGTTGGCGGCGAAGGCGTCAGGGCTGCCGGGCTCGGCGCAGGCGGCGGTCGCGGTGGAGGCGCAGGCGGGCTATCGGTACATGGCGGTGGGCAGCGTGCGCTCGGTGGCGATGTCGGCCGAGGGCTTCACGGTGGCGCTGGCGCCTCACGCGGTCGCCATGGCGTCCTCGGAGTCGAGGAGCGGACGCACCGAGAAGCATCACCTCGCGACGAACAAGAACAGCAGGTCCGCTGCTCGTGGAGGCCCATGGACCCCGAGGTTCAGGGACATCTTCAAGAAGGCGGGGATGGAGTTGAAGGACCCCGAGAACATCGTCGCGGTCCCGGGACACAAGGGGCCTCACCCGGAGGAGTACCACATGGCCGTCCACGAAAGACTCCGGGATGCGACGCGCAGGTGCCGCACCGTGGTGGCCTGTCGTGAGTCACTCACCGCTGCACTCAAGGAGCTGGCGAGCGAGGTCTCGACCCAGGGAACGAAACTCCACAGGCTCGTGACGGAGGGGAAGTGAGGTAGACAGCCTTCACCATGCCACGGGTGCGCTACTTCAGGCTGAACGAGGACGTCCGAGCTGGGTACTGGTACCTGGGAGATCCCCAGGACGCGCAGGGTCATGAGGTCGAGGACCCTTATATCTTCACGGCGGGACAGCCTGTCCGAGTCGAGGGTCGTCTCTCGATGCCAATCAACGAGCCAGGCAAGGCGTTGGATTTCTGCATCGCGGGCACAGGTGCGGTGCCCGTCGTCCATATCAAGATGGCTTCGCTCTTCGCGGAGTTGGCTCCGGACGACGTGCAGCTCATCCCGGTCGACATCCAGGGGAAGCCGGACCAGTACCTCATCCTGGTTGTCACGAAGCGCTTTCGCTGTATCGACGACGAAGCGTCCGAAGAGGTGCGTTACTGGCTGCCCGAACATGGCCAGCCAGACCGTGTGGGTGACTACAAATCCGTGATGGGGCTTCGCATCGACCCCTCCAAGGTGGGCGATGCCAAGATCTTCCGCACGGAAGGTTGGGACATCGCCCTCATCGTCTCCGAGGACATCAAGGAGGCCGTGGAGCGGCTGAAGCCCACGGGCGCGAAGTTCACTCCCGTGTGACGGAGCGGTCGAAGGCCCGGTCGTCCACCGAGGGAGGAGAACTGGCACACGGGTGCCGGGGTCATGGAGCGTTCCCAACGTACTCAGGTTTCCCGGGCGGGCCCGTGGCCCCCGAGCAAGGAGAACAGGGAATGAACTCCGTGACGCTGACCGAGCAACCGGACCTCCTCAAGGCGGCGGCCTTGCTGCCTCCTCGACTGTCATTGGGCTCCACCATGGTGGTGCACGGCATCGCCAAGCTGCGCAAGGAGGGCACCGAGCAGCACGCGGGCTTCTTCGAACAGCTCGGCCTCAAGCCAGCCAGGCCCCTGGTGCTGGCCACGGGCGTGACCGAAGTCCTCGCGGGCGTGGGCGCCATCCTGGGCATCGCGACCCGACCCGCGGCGGTGGCCGTGCTCGTCACCCAGGCGTTCGCCATCGCGAAGGTCCATGGCTCCAAGGGCTTCGACAACACCAAGGGCGGCTTCGAGTTCAACCTCGCCCTGTGCGCCATCGCCCTCGGGTTGCTCCTGCGGGGCCCAGGTCGGCTGTCCGTGCACAGCGCGGTGGAGTCACAGGTGAAGCGCAAGGAGCTGCGGCGGTTCAAGCTGCTGCCCCGTCAGCGCCGGGGCTCCAGGCTCCTGGACCTGCTGGGTTAGGCGTAGGCGGGCGGGCCCCGCAGGGCCGCCCGCCTGCCCGCTGAAGTCACAGGCACACGGGGGCTGTCCCTGGAGGGCCCCAAGGCTCGTAAGATGCCCGAGCCATGCTCCCGTCCGCTTTCGTCCTGCTCGCGCTCGCCACCTCATCGGGTCCCTCCTCGGAGCTCGTGCCCGACGTCGCCCACAAGTTCTCCACAACGCCCATGGGCCGGAGCGCCGAGCTGTTGTCCTCGGCCGGCTCACGGTCCGTGCGCAGCGCGTGGGAGGTGGAGGCGCTCGCCAACGCCGCGCAACGCGCCGGTGAGGCGTCAGCGCGCGCGGTGGTGAGGGGCATGGCCGTGGGCGCCACGATGGCGAGCCCGGGACCGAGCGCGTCCTCCGCCGTGATGAGCGTGGGGGCGCATGCGGCGCGCTCCGGACTGAGCGCGTCGAACGTGGCCGCCGTGATGAGCGCGGGAGCACGCTCGGTCATGGTCTCGACGACCTCGCGAGCTCCGGTGGCACTGGCTTCCTCGACCCCCTCGTCGACCGATGCCACCGTGCAGCCCGCGCCGGCGGGAGGTCTGTCTGACCTGGCCGCGCGAGCCGGTGCCGGTGCGCTCCAGGCCGCGGTCCTGGCCTTGAGCTCGGGGGACTCGTCCGTCCCGAACCCCGAGGCCGCCGAGCTGCACTACGCCCGTGGCCTCGAGGCCCTCCAGCAGAAGAACACCCCTGTCGCCATCCAGGAGCTGTCCTCGTGCGTGAAGGCCCTGCCCACGCGCGTGGACTGCCGCTGGGAGCTGGGGTGGGCGTACTCGGTGGAAGGCCGCTGGGCGGACTCGCTCACGCAGTGGACCGAGGTCCAGAAGCTCGCGCCCGAGCACCCGGACCTCGAGACCGCGCTGGCCCAGGCCCGAGGTCAGGCCGCGCTCCAGGCGAAGCTCAACCAGTCACCGGTCGCCAGCAACCGCCCTCCCCCGCCGCTCGATGCCAAGGTCCGCATCCGCGCCGTGGGCGACATGATGCTCGGCACCACCGTCCCCGAGGGCAACCTGCCACCGGATGGCGCCAGCAGCGTGATTGCCGGTGTGCGCTCGCTGATGGAGGACGCGGACGTCACCTTCGCGAACGTGGAGGGCCCGCTGTGCGACAACGGCTCGACGAAGAAGTGCCGCTCTTCCAGGAACTGCTACGCGTTCCGTTCGCCCACGGCCTACGGCCAGGTGTTCAAGGACGCGGGTGTGGACCTGGCGTCCACGGCGAACAACCACTCGGGCGACTTCGGCGAGCTGTGCCGTCGTGAGACCGAGGCCACGCTCGATGCGCTCGGCATCGCGTGGAGCGGGCCGCCGGGCTCGGTGGCGACGGTGGAGCGCAACGGGCTGCGCATCGGCATGGTGGCGTTCCACACGTCGCCCTCGTGCAACCACCTCAACAACACGGAGACCGCCACGGCGCTGGTGCGCGCGGCGGCCGTCGAGCACGACATCGTCATCGTCTCCTTCCACGGGGGCGCGGAGGGCGGCAAGGCGCTGCATGTCCCGCAGGGCCGCGAGCTGTTCTTCGGCGAGGACCGCGGTGACTTGAGGCTCTTCACGCACGCGATGGTGGACGCGGGGGCGCACGTGGTCATCGGCCACGGTCCCCACGTCGTGCGCGGCATGGAGTTCTACAAGGGCCGGCTCATCGCGTACTCGCTGGGGAACTTCGCGACGTATGGGCGGTTCAACCTGAAGGGTCCGCAGGGGCTCGGCATGGTGCTCGAGGTGGAGCTGGACCGCGAGGGTGCCTTCACCGGCGGCCGCGTGCTCGCCACGAAGCAGGTGGACAAGGGCATCGCGGTCCCCGACGAGAAGGGCGCCGTCATCAAGCTGCTGAAGGAGTTGTCCGCCGAGGACTTCCCCGGCTCGGCGGCGCGCATCTCCGAGGACGGCACCATCCACCCGAGCGGGAAGGGTCCCGTCTCCGCGCGCTCCGCTCCCGTGCGTCGCTGAGCGCGTTCCAGGTCGTGTCGCGAGGCCGAGCCCTTCGGAGGCTCGGCACCGTCCTCCGCCGCGACGAGTCGCGCGTGCACTGTGCTGTCCGCGCCGCGCGCGAACTGTGTGTCACGAAGACGCGGCGAGCGTCGTCGGTGGTTTCGTCATCCACCGCACGCTGAAGCCTGGCTGCTGGCCCCTCTGCCACCCGCGTGATTGCGGCCCCAATGATGACGCGGCTCGCGAGAGCACGTCGTCGGCGCGTGCGGTACAAGGAACTCGCCGTGCGCGCACTTCGACTGCCCCATCTCTCCTCGCTTCGCGCCTTCGAACACCCCGGCTATCTCGCGGTCTGGCTGGGCGCCCTCATCTCCAACATCGGCACCTGGATGGAGACGGTGGCGATGGGCGTGTACGTCACGCAGGAGACCGGCCGCGCCGAGTGGACCGGCGGCATCGTCGCCCTCGCCTTCCTCCCCTCCGTCATCCTGTCGCCGCTCGGCGGCGCGCTCGCGGACCGCTTCGACCGCCGCGTCTACGTGGCGCTGGGCATCGCCGTGCAGCTGGTGCTGGCCGCGGTGCTCACCGTGCTCGCCTTCATCGGCGAGCTCACCGTGCCCATCGTCGGTGTTGTCACGCTGCTCAACGGCTGCGCGAGCACGCTGACGAACCCGGCCTTCTCCGCGATGCTCGCGGAGCTCGTCCCACCCCGCGATTTGCACAGCGCCATGAGCCTCAACTCGGCGCAGTACAACCTGGGCCGCATCGTGGGCCCGCTGCTCGCGGCGCTGGTGCTCCAGATGGGCGGCGCGTCGTGGGCGCTGCTCATCAACACGCTGTCCTTCGTCGCGAGCCTCATCGCCCTGTCCCGCGTGACGCTGCCCTCGCGCGACACGCCGCGCACGAAGGAGAGCCTGTGGGCCGGCATCACCCGAGGCGTCTCCGTCGCCCGCGCGGACGAGGACATCTCCCGCGTGCTCTGGGGCACGCTGTTCGTGGCCGCGCTCGTGGCGCCGTTCATCGGCCTGGTGCCCGTCTTCGCCATCAACGTCTTCGGCCAGGGCGCCGCCGCGACGTCGCTGCTCGTCGCCTGCCAGGGCGCGGGCGCGGTGGTGGCCGCCGTCGTCGTGGGCACGCTCGCGGACGCGCTGGGCCACCGCAAGCTTTTGGGCTTCGCCGCCATGTCCATCGGCGTGGTGTCCGCGGTGTACTGGATGTCGCCCACGCTCACCGTGGCCGCGGCCGTCATCTTCCTGCTCGGCGCCAACTACCTCACGCTGATGAGCGGCCTGCACGCCTTCGCCACCTCGCGCGTGCCCCGCGACATGCAGGCGCGCGTCAGCAGCCTCTACAGCATGGTGCTCGGCGGAGGGTACGCCGCGGGCGTCTGGGCCCTGGGCGCGCTCGCCGACCGCGTGGGCGTGCGCTTCGTCACCGTCACCGCCAGCGTCATCTTCCTGGCCCTGGTGCTGACGCTGCGCCTGCTCAGCCCGCGCAGCTTCGACGACTCGCGCGCCTGAGCCCCCGCACCCCGGGTGCCCGCCCGCTCCACGATGAGGCCGGTGCCCGGGGTCCACCTCCGGACATGAATGGCGGTTCAGGTGCCGAAGGGCCTGCGTCCCGGCGACCCGCGCGCTACACACGGACGCTGACGACCCCCTCCCGAGGAGCGCATGCCCATCCGTCCATCCGTCCTGGCCCTGTCCGCCCTTCTGCTGGCGGCCCCTCCCGCCCTCGCCCAGTCCAAGGCCCCCGTCGAGCCACTCGGCACCGCGCTGGAGGGCCTGCCCTCCGCGTTCCCCGTGCAGTACCTGTCCACCCAGGTCGAGGGCCAGGACGTGCGCCTCGCCTACCTGGACGTGAAGCCCACCGCGCGCGCCAATGGCCGCACCGTGGTGCTCCTGCACGGCAAGAACTTCTTCGGTGCCTACTGGGAGCCCACGATTCGCGCCCTCACCACCGCGGGCTTCCGCGTCATCGCCCCGGACCAGCTCGGCTTCGGCCGCTCGTCCAAGCCCGACGTCCACTACAGCTTCCACACCCTCGCGTCGCTCACCAAGCAGGTGCTCGACTCGCTCGGCATCAAGCAGGCCGTCATCCTCGGCCACTCCATGGGCGGCATGCTCGCCACCCGCTTCGCCCTCATGTACCCGCAGGCCACCGAGCGCCTCATCCTCGAGAACCCCATCGGCCTCGAGGACTACCGCGAGAAGGCCCCCTGGCAGCCCACCGAGGCCTATTACAAGGAGCAGCTCGCCGTGACGGAGGAGTCCACCCGCAAGTACCACCACACGTACTACGTGAAGTGGAAGCCCGAGTACGACGTCTGGGTCCAGGTCCTCTACCGCCAGACGCTCGGCGGTGACTACCCGCGCCTGGCCCGGGTCGCCGCCCGGACGTCGCAGATGATCTACGAGCAGCCCGTCGTCCACGAGTTCCCGTGGGTCAAGCCGCGCGCCCTCGTCGTCATCGGCCAGGAGGACCGCACCTTCATCGGCCGAGGCAAGGTGCCCGCCGACGTCGCCGCGACGATGGGCCAGTACCCCCAGCTCGGGAAGAAGACCGCCCAGGCCATCCCCCAGGCCACCCTCGTGGAGCTGCCCGGCGTGGGCCACATCCCCCACCTCGAGGCCCCCGAGAAGTTCCACGCCGCCGTGCTCGACTTCCTCGCGAAGTAGCCCCTGTGGGCAACTTGGGGACGCGGGACACACTCCCCGCATGAGCGCACCCTCCCCGGGTTCACGGGTTAAAGTCCGTGAATCCGGGGCTCACGGCCCTGACGCATCTCGAGGGGGCGTGGATGAAGAAGCTGCTCGGGCCGATGCTGTACACGACCACCCAGCCGTCGCAGGACCAGTGGTCGTTCTTCGTGAACCTGTACCTGTCGGCGGACGCGGTGGACGCGGCGAGGCTCCCCCGGCTGCGCCTGCGCGCCTCGGACGGCACGGTGCTGCCGGACACCGTCGTGGCCCCTCCCCGGCGGGTGGCGGACTTCTCCGCGCTGGAGGGCCGGGCGGCGGGCCTGCTGTGGCGCTGGGAGGTGACGCTCGCGCGCGAGGACAAGGCCCGGCGGGTGACGTACCGCTTCGAGCCGGTGGACGCGGGCGAAGTGCTGGAGGAGGTGGACTTCTCCGCGCCGCACCAGCCGCCCCGGCCGTGGAACCAGGACACGCTGGGGACGGTGGTGGTGCCGGCCAAGGGCGCGCTGCCCAAGGCGGCCTTCTTCTCCTGCAACGGCGCGAGCGACGCGAAGACGTGGAGCTCGGTGATGCGGATGAAGCGGCCCTTCGGCTGCTGGATGGACATGCTCGCCCAGCACGAGGAGCCCACGGAGGGCGGCTTCGAGCTGCTGCTGGGTGGCGGCGACCAGGTGTACGCGGACTCGCTGCTGGACCACGAGCCGCTCCTGGAGTTCCGCAAGCGCGAGCTGGAGCAGAAGCTGAACCGCGACTTCGGTCCGCCCAAGGGCTTCCACGAGCAGATGCTGGCGCGCTACGTGGAGCTGTACTGCGAGCGGTGGGGTGGCTCGGCGGGCATCGCCCCGATGCTGGCGCGGGTGCCGGGCCTCTTCACGTGGGATGACCACGACATCTTCGACGGCTGGGGCTCGCACGAGTCGCTGCAGTCCTGCGAGTGGTTCGAGTCCATCTACAGCGCCGCGGCGCTCGCGTTCGAGGCGTTCCAGCTGGGCGCGCTGCGAGGCTCCGAGAAGCCGACGCGGCGCAGGCCGTGCGAGGGGCACTATCTGCAGTCCGTGCGCTTCGCGGGCGCCGAGTGCGACGTGGACGTGCTCGCGTTGGACCTGCGCAGCGGGCGCACGTACCGGCGGCAGACGAACGGGAAGATGGCGCACGAGGTGATGAGCGCGGAGCAGTGGCACACGCTGGATGCGTGGCGCCAGGAGCACGCGCGGCGGGGCGCGGGCAAGCCCCGGCACGTGCTGGTGCTGTCGTCGGTGCCGCTGGTGCACCTGCGCTTCGGGCCCTCGGTGGAGACGCTGGGCGGGGACACGGAGCTGCACGACGACATGCTGGACCAGTGGGAGTCGGTGGCGCACCGGGGCGAGCGCATCCGGTTGATGGTGGACCTGCTCCAGCTGGCGAAGGCGTCGTGCTGCGCGGTGACGGTGGTGTCCGGGGACGTGCACGTGGGCGCGCGAGGGCTCATCCGCTCGCGCAATCCGGAGCACGTGCCGGCGGGGCTCGCGGAGGCGGCCATCGAGCAGGTGACGTCGTCGGGCATCGTCCACCCGCCGCCGAGCATGCTCCAGTTCATGGGCATGCGGATGCTGGCCGAGGAGTCGGTGGATGATCTGCCCTCGTACATGCAGACGGAGATGCTGCCGGTGGGCAAGAGCCGCTACCTGCGCGAGCGCAACTGGCTGTCCTTGAGGGTGGAGCCCGCGCGCTCGAAGACGTCGCGCCCCAAGCTGTGGCTGCGCTGGGAGGCCGAGCACACCGCGCTGTCCATGCAGGTGGTGGTGGAGCCTCCGCCGCTCGCGACGATGACGGGGGCGTGAGCTGGCCCGTCCACCGGGCATGCGGCCGGGCCCCGCTGTTGTCGCCCGGAGCTTGGTGTGTGCCCGCGTCGCTCCGACATTGAGCCCATGGGGAGTGGGCGCGGGGATGCACCTCGCGCCCTTCGCGCGAGGAGCGCCACATGGGCACCGACAACAAGAAGAACGACCCCTCGAAGGGTGGCAAGGCCTCGGGACATCGGCCCACCTTCGCGAAGGACCGCGTGGAGCGCGGGCTGGAGGCGGATGACACCCGGCCGCTCTACGCGGCGGACTCCATCCACAGCACCCAGGAGGCGAAGTTCGCGTTCGACAGCGACGCGCCCGTGGGCGGCGACGTGCCCGACATCCGCAGCCCCATCGACGAGGCGGATGAGCTGGAGCGCGAGCGGCGCGGTCGTGAGCGCTCGCTGGAGCGACAAATCGAGGAAGGGGACTGAAGCACCCGGCTCCGCCCGGAAGACCCACCGGGCGGAGCGAAGCGACCTTGGAGACTACGGCCCCGCGCGCGTCACGCCGGGCTGGGTGTCCGGCTCCACGGGCACGAGCTTGCCCAGGTTGAGCGGCGACACCTGCTCCTGGATGAGGAGCGGGTCACCCACGAGCACGATTTGCAGCGTGGCCGGGTCCAGGTACTTCTCGGCCGCGCGCTGCACGTCCGCGGCGGTGGCGGTGCGCAGCCCCTCCACGGTGCGGTTGAACTCGTCCATGGGCCGGCGCTTGCGGAACAGCTGCGACGCGCTGGAGCCCAGGCCCTCCACCGACTCGAAGGCGCCCGGGAAGGCGCGGATGAGGCCCTCGCGCGCGGCCTCCAGCTCCTTCTCGGTGATGGGCCGCGACTTCAGCCCCGTCACCTCACCCATCGCCTCCTTCACCGCGGGCCCCGTCACGTCCGAGCGCACCGACGCATATGACGTGAGCGGTCCCACGCCCAGCCGCGGGTCCAGGCTGGCGCCCGCGCCGTAGCTGTAGCCCTTGTCCTCGCGCAGGTTCATGTTGAGCCGGCTGCCGAAGAAGCCGCCGAACACGGTGGTGGCCAGCTCCAGCGAGAACTCATCCGGGTTGCCCGCGGCGATGGCCGGCCGACCCATGATGACCACCGTCTGGTCCAGGCCCGGCTTGGGCACCACGTTCACCTGCTCGCGGTTCACGAGCTTCGGCGTGGGCGGCGCGGCCGGCAGCGTGGCCTGCGACTTCCAGGTGCCGAAGTGCTTCTTGGCGTAGGCCACCGCCTCGTCCAGCGTGACGTCGCCCGTCATCACCAGCGCCGCGGCTGCCGGGCCGACGTGCTTCTTGTAGAAGCCCTGCACGTCCTCCAGCGACAGCGCCTGCACGGTGTCCGGCATGCCCGCCGCGGAGTGGCCGTACGGGTGCGCACTGCCGAAGGCGGACGACAGGAAGACAATCTGCCCCAGCGCGGTGGGCTGTCCCAGCCGGCGCACCAGGTCCGCCAGTTGCTGCTTCTTCCTGCGCTCGAAGGCCTTGGGCGCGAAGGTGGGCCGCAGCGTCACGTCCGACAAGAGCCCCAGCGCCGCGTCCACGTTGCGCGTCAGCACGCGCACGCCCACCTGGGCGCCGTCCGCGGCGACATCCTGGAAGGGCGACACGCCCAAATCACCGAAGGCGTTGTCCAGCGCCACGGTGTCGCGGGTGCCCGCGCCCTCCAGCAGCATGCGGTACGTCAGGTCCGCCAGGCCCTGCTTGCCCGCGGGGTCCTGCGCGCTGCCCGCCGCGAAGGTGATGCCCGCGAACACCAGCGGCAGCTCGCGCCGGGTGCTCACCAGCACGGTGAGCCCGTTGTCGAGCGTGGCCTTCTGGAAGCTGGGCAGCACCAGCTCCGGCGGCTTGCCCGGCTCGGGCTTCGTCGCGCGGAAGGCCTCGGCGTCCGCCGGTGCCGTGGGCTGCGTGGCCTGGGGCGGGGTGGCCGGATTCTCGCTGGCGGCGGGCTTCTGCTGGCTGGCGCAGCCGGCGAGGGAGACGGTGACGAGGGTGGTGATGAGGCGGCGCATCAGCGGCGCTCCTTCGGTTCGACGGGTGCCTGCTTCCGGGCGGGCGGCACGGCGTGGAGGATGACGCGTGAATCAGGGCTCAGGGTCTCTTGGGCGAACTGCTTCACCGCCTCCGGCGTCACCGTCTCGTAGCGCGACAAATCCTGCGCCACGTAGCTGGGCTCGCCGACGAAGTGGTTGTAGCTCTGGAGCACGTCCGCCTTGCCGCCGAAGCCGCCGATGGACTGCAGCCCCGCGAGCGTGCGCGTGTCGAAGCGGGTGCGCGCGCGCTGGATCTCCTCGGCGGAGATGCCGTTCTTGCGCACGTCGTCCAGCACCGCGTCCACTTCCTTCTGGAGCGTGTCCGTGGACACGCCGGGCCGGGCCACCACGTTGAGCGTGAAGACCGACTGCGCGCCCTGGCTCTGCTGCGTCACGTCCACGCTCTGCGCCAGCTGCTTGTCCAGCACGAGGCGGCGGTACAGCCGGCTGGCCTTGCCCGTGCCCAGGGCCGTGGCGAGCACGTCCGCGGTGGCGTCGCCCTGCTCGAAGTACGCGGGCGTCAGCCACTGCATGGAGAGCAGCGGCAGCTGCGCGATGCGCTCCTCGTGGCGGATGACCACGGGCTTGGTGAGCTTCACCGGCGCGACGGTGGGCCGCGTGGGCTTGGGGTGGCTGGGCAGCGAGCCGAAGTACTTCTCGATGAGGGCCTTGGTCTTCGCCACGTCGAAGTCACCCACGACGGCGAGCGTGGCGTTGGAGGGCGCGTACCACTTGCGGAAGAAGTCCTTCACGTCGTCCAGCGTGGCGGCGTCCAGGTCCTTCATCGAGCCGATGACGTCCCCGTGGTACGGGTGCGGCAGCGGGAAGAGCGCGTGCCACGCGGCCTCGCGGGCCAGGCCGTACGGCGCGGCCTCGGTGCCCTGACGACGCTCGTTCTTGACCACTTCCTTCTGGGTGGCCAGCTTCTCGGGCGTCATCGCATCGAGCAGGAAGCCCATGCGGTCGCTCTCCAGCCAGAGGGCGGTCTCCAGGTGGTGGGTGGGCACCGTCTCGAAGTAGTTGGTGCGGTCGAAGCTGGTGGTGCCGTTGAGGTCGGTGGCGCCCAGCTGCTCCAGCATGGAGATGTGCACGTCGTCGGCCACGTTGCGCGAGCCCTGGAACATCATGTGCTCGAACAGGTGGGCGAAGCCGGTGCGGCCGGGCTGCTCGTGGTAGGCGCCCACGTGGTACCAGACGTTGACGGAGACGACGGGCAGCTTGCGGTCCACGGACAGGATGACCTCCAGTCCGTTGGGCAGGGTGTATTTCTCGTAGGGGATGGCGAGCGCTTCGCGCCCGGGCTCCAACGGCTTCGCCTCTTGAGGGGATTGGGCGAGCGCCGGGAGCCCGAACAGGACGAGGGCTGCGGCGACGAGGGCCTTCATTCGGGACAAGGTTCCTCCGGGGGCTTTTCGTGCCAGGGAATCACCTCTCGCGCTTAGCACGCGTGCCTCGGGGCGTGGGCAAGGAATGACCGGGGGAATGGGGGGAAGGCGGCAACTGTTGAGGGCGGGGCGAGGTGCGGCGTGACTCGTGGCCGCGCTGTCCGGCCCGTCGTGTCACACTGGGGCCATGGTCTCCTCCGTCGGTGTCGTGCCCCGCTGCGCGGTCCACCCCGAGGAGGAAGCGGGGGCGACCTGTCAGCGCTGTGGCGCGTTCACCTGTGACACGTGCGCGACGTGGGTGATGGGCGTGCTGTATTGCGCCACCTGCGCGGCCCGCCCGGAGGTGAACTACCTGGAGGTCTTCCGCCAGGAGCGCTGGGGCCAGCGTGACGCGAATGCGTGGACGGTGGCGGGCGGCACGCTGCTGCTCGTCGGCCTGGCGGCGCTGGCCATGTACCTGGAGGAGTGGAGGCTGGTGCCGTTGCTGCTCGGCGCCGTGGGCGTGGGCGTGGCGTTCTTCCTGGGGCAGTCGTGGGCGAGGCCGGGCCTGGTGCTCACGCCCGTCGTCGGAGGGCTCTGGGCCACGTCGCTGTATGGCCCGGGGGCGCTGGTGGCCGCGTTCCTGATGTTCATCTCCTCGCTGCAGATCTTCCTCGACACGCGCACCCGGCTCTTCTTCCGCGTGGAGGTGTCCGAGAAGGATTTGCGGCGGCTGTGGAACCTCCAGGTGAACAACCCGCTGGCGCGGCATGCCTTGTCCGCGGGGATTTCGTCGGTGTTCTTCCCGTTGATGGTGCCCATGGCGTTGGTGCTCGGCGTCCTCGGCCTGCGGGCGGTGGATGCCAATGCGAGGCCGCCCATCGGGCGCAGGGGGCAGGCGCTGGCGGGCATCGCGCTGGGGCTGGGCGCGATTGCGCTGTGGGGGCTGGTGCTGTGGCGGCCGGTGTTGCAGGTCGTGTTCGACCGGGTGTTCGCCGACTGGCCCTGAGGGAGCGGGCGCGCCGTGCGTCCGCGCCCTGGCATGTCGCCCCGGCGAAGGGCGGAGGTCCCGTGTCTTCCTCTCCGCCGGTGGTCACGGTGAGGAGGAAGGGAGGGCCACGACATGGCGAATGAAACCGAGGGGCAACAGCAGCAGGCGGACAGGCGTGCGAGCGAGGAGCTGCGCGCGAAGCGGCACGAGTCGAGGACGTCGCGCACGTATGCGTTCTTCCTCCGCGACCTGGAGGCGAGGGCGGGCGTCGACCGGGCGCTCGCGGAGCGGGCGGCGGAGTCGGTGCTCTGTACGCTGGAGCAGCGACTGATGGGCGGGGAGGTGAAGCACCTGGAGGCGCAGCTTCCCCAGAAGGTCCGGGACATGCTGCAGCGCTGCCCGCGACACGAGGGCCTGCCTCCTCGCAAGTTCAAGATGCTGGAGTTCGTCCAGAGGGTCGCGGACGACCTGGACACCACGCCGAACGAGGCGGAGCGGCTGTGCCGCGCGGTGTTCGTCACGGTGCGCGAGCACATCTCCGAGGGCGAGGCCGACGACGTGATGGGCCAGCTCCCCGCGGACCTGCGCGCGCTGTGGATTCCGGACGTCTGAGGGGCCGGGGACTACTGCTTCTCGAGCAGTGACGAGGCCAGTCGACGGAGGTCCTCGGAGTCATCGCGCGCGGCCACGTCGCGAAGCAGCTCGGGGGCCAGGGGCTCCACGGTGAGCACCTGGCCCAGCATCCGCACCAGCTCGGCGCGGACGCGGGGTTCGGGCTCCGTGCGCAGGCACTGCGCCACCGTGCGCAGATGCGGGCCCAAGACGCGCTGGGAAATCACGGCGGCGGCCTGCTCGCGGACAGCGGTGTCCTTGTCCGTCAGGAGGACCTCGTCCAGCAGGGCCTCCACGCTCGCGCCCTTCATGGCGCCCAGGGCCCGAGCCGCCGCGGCGCGCACCTCGGGCGAGGTGTTCGCGAGCGACTTGCGAGCGTAGCCTTCTCCTCGGGAAGAGCCGGTGTGGGCCAGCACGTGCAGACACTCCCGTGCGTCCAGTCGACTGGCTTCACAGCGGCGAAGCAATCCATCGAGGAGCTCGGCGGCGCGGGCAGGCTCGGTGCGTTCGAGGCCTCGCGCCACGGCGCCGAACGCCTGTCCCACCGCGCTCTTCAACGCGGGCTCCGTCGTCATCCCCACGGCCTGGGCGAGTGCCCGAGCGAGCTCGAGGGAGGGCCGCTCCACCCTCCCCGCCGTCGCGGTCAGGTCCCGCGCCAACGCGTGGGTCAGCTCCGGTGAGAGGGGCTCCCGCTTCGCCAGGGCTCGTGCCAGCATCTGAATCAACTTCGACGAGGGTGGCTCCACGCCTCCCTCATCCGCTGGAAAAGGCCGGGAGGTCTCCGGCGCGGAGAGCACCTCGGCGTTCCACCGCGCGGCATGGAAGTCCTTCAGCGTGCCCGCCGCGCGCTGCTCCGAGCCCAGGTGTGTCATCGCCACCCGCGTCTCCATGCGCACCAGCGGCAGCCCCGTCGCGCCACCTCCGGACTCCACCACGTCCGAGCCCGTCACCTCACGCACGAGCCCCTCCGCGTCGAGCGTGAAGTCCCAGTGCCCTCGCGGCCTCGGAACGACGAGCCCCGGCCCGCGAGGCCCCGAGGGCGCCCACACGGGCACCGCCGTGCGCAGGTAGCGCCGCTTCGTCTTCACGTACGTGTGGGCGCTGCCTCCGGCGCGGTACTCCGCCTCGAAGTCACCCGTGGTGTCCTCCTCCTCCGCGGTCCACGCGCGCCCCTCCTCCGCCACGAACTGGGTCGCCGCCACCAGCCTGCGCATGAAGCCTCGGGCACGTGCCCCCACCGACGGGTCGAAGTGCACGGCCACCACCCGTCCGCGCTCGTCCTGCGTCACGTACACGGGCGGCTCGAAGTCGGCGCGGAAGTCGCGCAGCGCCCCCTCCACGAGCGGCTCCGCGTCCTCCACCCATGTGGGCTTCACCCGCGCCACGAAGAAGTGCTGCCCGCCCTCCGTGCCCGCGTAGGCCACGGCGACCTCTCCGCTCCAACCGGAGTGCCGCCAGGTGCGCCCCGCCTCCGCGCCGGGGAGCTGCTCCGCCGTCCGCGTGTCCAGGTCGAAGCGGTAGCGGTGCGTCAGCCCCGTCTTCAGCACCCGCCGCACCCCCTTCACCCCGAACGGGATGACGGACGGCGTCAGCACGGGCGGCGGCGGGAAGCGCGGTGCGGGCTGGAGGGGCGCGAGTGAGGGCCGCGCACGGGGAGCGTCCCTGGCGGACTCGAGACTCCACAGCCCCGCCACCGCCAGCACGGCGAGCAGGGTCAGCAGGCCTTTGAGTCGAGGGGTCACGGCACCTGGGATACGGGCGCGCGGGCCGTTCCTGGTCGTACCGTGTGTGGGACGCGGTGGCCGACGGTGGGTGGGCGCTCAGTGCCCGCCGAGCCGCAGCTCCAGCTCCGCCAGCTCGCGCTTCACGGTGGGGTCCGACTCACGCAGGCCCTCCACCTTGCGCACCGCGGAGATGACCGTCGAGTGGTCCTTGCTGAAGCGCGACGCGATTTCAGGGAAGGAGCTCTTGGTCAGCTTGCGGCTCAGGTACATGGCCACCTGCCGCGCGTGCGCCAGGGCCTTGTGACGGCGGTCCTCCTTCAGCGACTCCACGGTGACCTTGTAGAAGCGGGCCACCTCGCGCTGGATGGCCTCCACGTCCACCACGTGCTGGGCGGGGAGGATGTCGCGGAGGACCTCGGCGGCGAACTCCTCCGTCACCGGCTGGCGCGTCAGGCTGTGCACCGCGGACAGCTTCACCAGCGCGCCCTCGAGCTCGCGCACGTTCTTCTGGATGTGCTTGGCGATGAAGTGCGCCACGGAGTCCGGCAGGTCCAGGTTCTCCGCCACCGCCTTCTTCTGGAGGATGGCCACGCGCGTCTCGTACGTGGGCTCGCGGATGTCCGTCATCAGGCCCATGGTGAAGCGGCTGCGCAGCCGCTCCTCCAGGCCCGGAATCTCCGCGGGCACCGTGTCGCTCGTGAGGACGATGGCCTTGCCCAGCTCGTAGAGCGTGTTGAAGGTGTAGAAGAACTCCTTCTGCGTCTCCTCGCGCTTGCCCAGGAACTGGATGTCGTCGATGAGCAGCACGTCGCACTCCTCCCGGAACTTGCGCCGGAAGTCGGTCATGCGGTGCTCGCGCACGCTCTCCACGTACTCGTTGGTGAACTGCTCGCTGGAGAGGAACACCACGCGCTGCGAGGGGTCCTTCTCCCAGATGTGGTTGCCCACCGCCTGCAGCAGGTGCGTCTTCCCCAGGCCCGTGCCGCCGTAGATGTAGAGCGGGTTGTAGTGGTGACCCGGCTTGTCCGACACCGCCTGCGCCGCGGCCGCCGGCAGCTGGTTGCTGTCCGCCACCACGAAGGTGCTGAACGTGAACCGGCCGTTGAGCCGCGAGGGACGGCCCACATTGACCTTCACGGTGGGTGTGGGCGGAAACTGGGGGTCGGGGACGAGTCCCTCGACGACTTCATAGGTCACGGAGGACAGGCCGTCGCCCATCCGGGCCAGGTGTCCCTCGAGCAATCCGCGGTAGTGGTCGTCCACCCAGTCGCGGAAGAAGCGGTCGGGGACACCCAGCACGAGGGCGTTGTCGCGGACCTCCAACGCGCGCACCCGGTCCAACCACTGGAGCGCGTACTGACGGCCCTCCTGACGGATGGCCTCCAGCAACTTGTTCCAGAGAATTCCAGCACTTGGAAGGGGGGCGGAGGCCTGGGCGAGGGCGTTCAAGTGTGTCTCAACCGTGCAAAGCGGGCGGGACTGCGAGCGTCCGGCGGTGCTAACAGAGGGGTCCAGGTGGATCAAGCTATCGACCCAAAGTGGCGCCGCTGAAGGATCTTTTCCGGACCTCACGAATCGGCAACGGACGTGCCGAGTCAGGGCCGTTGTGGGGATCCGCTCCCCTCCCCCCAACCGCTGGGGCCCTGCCCTCCCGGGTTGACTGGGAGTACGGAACGCAAAACGCTCGGAGCCCCTCCGCGAGCCCTCCAGGAGGAGCGTGTGGATCCGCTCCCAGGTTGATCGAACGGAGGCATGCTCGGCCGCCTCGGATGGATCCACCCGGGCGGCTGGGCGCTCGCGGGAGGATTGGGAGGACTGGAATCCGTTCCCTGGATCTGGAAAATGGGGGCGGTCCTGGTGGTCCTCCGTTGACTTACCCCGGAAATGGGGTTACGGACCCGGCCCTTTCCCTAGTTCAGGTCGCGCCGAAGCCGTAGGAGGCGCCACCCCTCATCAAGGAGTTCGAGCCGTGTCCAAGCGCACGTATCAGCCGTCGAAGCTGCGCCGCAACCGCACCCACGGGTTCCGCAAGCGCAATGGAACCAAGTCCGGCCGCGATGTCCTCAAGCGCCGCCGCGCGAAGGGCCGCAAGCGGCTGGTCGTGTCGGCCGCGAAGAAGTAAGCGAGTCCGCGTGTGAGGGCCGAGGGTGCGACGCCGGGCCGAGAGGGCCCGGCAGACCAGCGCTTCCCCAAGGCCCTTCGCCTGCTCAGCAGGCGTGAGTTCCTCGAGGTGCAGGACGGCGGGCAGAAGCTCCCTTCCGACTGCCTCCTCGCCCTCTACAAGCGCAATGGCCGGGCGTACTCCCGTGTTGGCCTCACCGTGTCGAGCAAGGTGGGAAACGCGGTGGTGCGAGCGCGCCTGAGGCGTGTGCTGCGGGAGCTGTTCCGCAAGCGGCGCACGCAATGGCCCCAGGGCCTGGACGTAGTGTTGGTGGCGCGCTCATCCGCGAAGGAGGCCTCTTTCGTGGCGCTGTCGCGCGCCTTCGACGGTGTCACCCGTAAGCTGCAGCGGCTCCCGCCGGCCGCCGAGCCGAAGCCGAAGGAGCCTCCCCGATGAGCCCGCTCGCCTTCGTCATCTCGCTGCCCATCCGGTTCTACCGGAGGTTCCTGGGGCCGCTGCTCCCGAAGGTGTGCCGCTTCCATCCCTCGTGCTCCACCTACGCCATGGAGGCGCTGGAAAAGCATGGAGGGTTCAAGGGTTCCTGGCTCACCGTGTGGCGCCTGATGCGCTGCCAGCCCTTCCACCCCGGTGGCATCGACCCGGTGCCCTGACGGGGTCTTCACCCCTTGCCGCACCCTCCCCCGCGGGGAGGGACCCTTATGAACGATCCGCTCTCGCCCCAGTCGAACGACTCCCAGAAGCGGCTGCTGGTCGCCCTGCTGCTCTCCTTCGCGGTCACCGCCGGATGGATGTTCCTGTTCCCGCCCCCGCCGGCCGCCCCTGGCGCCGATGACGCGGGTGTGGCGGCCGCAGGCACGCAGGACGCTGGCACCCCCGCACAGGCCGCGCAGCCCTCCCCGGGTGATGGCACCCCGCCTCCCCCGGGCGGCACCGTCGCCGAGGCCACCCCGCCTCCGCCCGCCAGGCAGGTGGACTCGCACCGCAAGGAGTCCGTGTACCGGTTCTCCTCCGTGGGCGCGGGCCTGACGTCCGCCGAGCTGCAGGGCGTGAAGATGCGCGAGCAGCACTCGCTGACCCTGGCCCAGGGCTACCAGCAGCTGCTCGGCAAGGAGGTGCCCCCCGCGCCGCAGATGAACCTGGCGCAGCCGGTGCCCAACCAGCCCCTGCCCCTGTCCGTCACCATCGAGGGCCAGAGCCCGCTGGGCGCGAGCGTCCCCTACGCCGTCGACGAGAAGACGGGCGGCGACGTGGAGTCCCTCACCTTCACCGGCCGCCAGGGCCCGTGGGAGGTGGTGAAGGTGCTGCAGTGGCCGAAGGAGGGCTTCGAGCTCACGTACACCATCCAGGTGAAGAACACGTCGGGCCAGGCGCAGAACGGCGAGCTCTTGGTGCACTACGGCCGCGCCATCGACCCGAACTTCGAGCACGCGCCGTCGTTCTTCGGCGGCGTGGGCAACCTGAGCCGCTCCGCGTGCTGGGTGGATGACAAGCTCCACAACATGAACCCGGGCGACGACGCGCTCGACGTGGAGAAGAGCAAGGGTCAGATTCACTACTTCGGCATCAACCAGCAGTACTTCCTGTCCGCGCTCTATCCGCTGGAGGGCCCGCGCCCTGGCCGCTGCATCCTCGCCGCCACGCCCACCGCGCGTCAGGTCTCCGTGGCCTTCCCGCTGAGCGCGGCCGCGGGTGAGACGGTGACGCTGAAGCTCGGCGGCTACCTGGGCCCCAAGGACCCGGACCTGATGGCCGTGGTGCCCGGGCCGGAGCTGCGCAAGGCCGTGGGCCTGGGTGACGCGACCTTCCACCCGAAGCTCGAGGACACCGTCGACTTCGGCATCTGGGCCGTCATCTGCAAGATTCTGCTCGGCATCATGAAGTTCTTCCACGGCCTCACCGGCAACTGGGGCGTGGCCATCATCCTGCTGACCGTGGTGGTGAAGCTGGTGCTGCTGCCGCTCACCTACCGCTCCATGGTCAGCATGGAAGAGGTGAAGAAGCTCCAGCCGCGCATGGACGAGATTCGCAAGAAGTTCGCGGACAACCGCGAGCAGCAGAACCTCGAAATCATGAAGCTGTACCAGGAGGCGAAGGTGAACCCGCTCGGCGGCTGCCTCCCGCTGCTCATCCAGATGCCGGTCTGGATCGCCCTCTTCACGGCGCTGCGCAACAGCTTCGACCTGTACGGCGAGCCCTTCTTCGGCCCCATCTGGAGGGACCTGACCTACAAGGACCCCACGTACCTGCTGCCCCTGGCGCTGGGCGTGTCGATGATCATCACCCAGAAGATGCAGCCGCAGATGATGGATGCGACCCAGGCGAAGATCATGACCTGGTTCGTGCCCGGCATCTTCACGCTGACGCTGCTGCAGTACCCGGCGGGTCTGTCGCTCTACATCTTCACCAACAACATCTTCTCCATCGCGCAGCAGTACGGACTGAGGAAGTGGTTGGACCGCAACAAGCCGCAGGCCGGTGGGGGTACGCCGGCGGTGGCGACAGCGGGAGGAAAGCGCAAGTGAGCGAGCAGCCGGTTTCCCAGCAGGCTCCCGTCGCCGGGGGCGCGGAGATGCGCCCCCGCGTGGAGAAGCTCCTCGGTGACATCCTGGGCCTGATGGGCTTCCCGGCCCGCCTGGACATGCAGGACGCGGCGGACGGCAGCCTGTCCGTCGCGCTGCACTTCGAAGCGGGGCCTCCGCCCGGCGTCGAGCAGGGCCGCCGCAGCCAGGTGCTGGATTCGCTCCAGTTCCTGCTCAACAAGATGCTGCACCGCCCGGGCGTCGACCGGCGCTGGGTGGTGCTGGGCTGTGGCGCGCACCCGGAGCCCCGGCAGCGTCGCGAGCCGCAGCAGGCTCAGGCCGCGGCGGAGAAGGCCCCCGCGCAGCAGGCGGCGGCTCCTGCGCCCAAGGCGCAGGCGGCGCAGCCTCCCCCGCCGGCGAAGCAGCAGGCGCAGCGTGGGGCGGCCTCCCAGGCCCAGGCGCAGCGTGGGGCGGCGCCCAAGGTACAGGCGGACGGGGACGAGCGGACGCTGGCGGTCGAAGAGGATGCCGCGCTGCGAGAGGCGGTCCGCAAGCTCGCGGAGAAGTCCGCCAGCCTGGGGCGCTTCTACGCGCTCGCCGCGATGAAGCAGGAGGACCGCGCGCGGGTGCTGAAGGCGGTAGAAGGAGTGGTGGGGTTGAAGGTCGCGGCCGAGGGTGAGGGCCGCAACCGCCGAGTGGTGTTCACGCCGGAGAAGCCCGCGCCGCTGCCCAAGCGGAGCCTGCTGCCGGACGATGACGAGGACGACTTCGACGCGTGAGGGCGTGCATGGGCAAGGCGAAGGGTCTCAAGGACAAGCTGTACGGCGCGGCGGTGCTGAAGATGAGCTTCCGCCTGCGCGGCGATGAGGAGTCCCCCGCCTTCCGCTTCGTCTACCCGGGCGTGCTCCGGGACCTGGACATCGAGGACGCGGCCGTGGAGAAGTACATCGAGGAGAACCGCGAGGCCGTCGAGAAGGCCGCCCGTGGCTCCACGCCCCCGATGGGGCCTCGGTAGGTCTGGCTCGAGCGCTGCCGGGGATGCGAGTCCCCGTCAGCGTGCCGAACGGCCGCCGGTTTTCCGCTGACATGACGTCCGTCTCCCCCACCATCGTCGCCCTGGCCACCGCGCCCACCGCGGGGGCAGTGGGCATCCTCCGGTTGTCGGGCCCCGCCGCGCTGGAAGTGGGCCGTCGGCTGGCGCCGGGCATCCCCGTGGAGCCGACGCCGCGTCACGCGTACCTCGCGGCCTTCGTGGACGCGCAAGGGCGGGCGCTGGATGAAGGGCTCTTCCTGTACTTCCGGGCGCCGGCGTCGTTCACCGGTGAGGACGTGGTGGAGCTGCAGGCGCATGGGAGTCCGCGTCTGTTGCAGCTTTTGTTGGCGCGCGCGCTGGAGGACGGGCTCGCGCGGCTGGCGACGCCGGGGGAGTTCACCCGGCGGGCGTTCCTGAACGGACGCATCGACCTGACGCGCGCGGAGGCGGTGGCGGACCTGGTGGCCGCGGACTCGGAGTCCGCCGTGCGCGCGGCCGCGGCCGGGTTGTCCGGGGCGCTGAGTGAGCGGGTTCGCGCGCTGGAGGAGCCGCTGCGCGCGCTGCACGCGGACCTGGAGGGCGTGCTCAACTTCCCGGACGAGGCCGAGGGCGCGGACGAGGACGCTGGGGCGCGAGTCCAGGCGCTGCGTGCACAGGCGGAGGCGCTGATGGCCGAGGCGGGCCATGGCCGACTGGTGCGCCGGGGCGCGCGCGTGGCGTTGTTCGGGCCGGTGAACGCGGGCAAGTCCACGCTGTTCAACCGGCTGGTGGGTGAGGCGCGTGCGCTCGTGGACGACGAACCCGGGACGACGCGCGATGCGCTGGAGGCTCGCGTCGAGTGGAGCGGCCTGGGCGTGACGCTGTTCGACACCGCGGGCCTGCGCGAGACGCCGGGCCGCGTGGAGGCGCTCGGAATCGCGCGCACGCGGGAGCTGCTCTCGGGCGTGGACCTGGCGGTGCTGGTGTTGCCGCCGGGGACGGCCGAGGCGGATGCGGAGCGCTGGCTCGCGGAGGCCGGTGCCACGCCCGTGCTGCGCATCGACGGCAAGTGCGATGTCGAGGCGCGGTCCTCGGTGATGCCCGAGGTGCGCGTCGCGGATGTGCACTCGGACGCTTCGAGGGCCAAGGCCCCACGTACCCGTGCCAGCACTGTCCTGGAGTCAGCGGGCACCGCGTCGTCCGAGTCGAGTTCGACTCCGGGAGCTCCTGCCACGAGCGCATCGATTGTCACGTCCGAAGCGGATGCGCCCTGGGGCGCCCCACCCCGCCTCCGCGTCAGCGGACTCACGGGCGAGGGCGTGGACACCCTGCGTGAAGCGCTCCTCTCACGACTGTGGGGCGGCGGCACGCCCTCGGCGGTCGCCCTCGTGTCCGAGCGTCACGCCGATGCCCTGCGTCGCGCCTCCGAGGCGCTGTCCCGCGCGGAGTCCGCGTCGCGCCTGTCCACCCTGGAGGTCGTCTCCGGCGAGGTGGCCCTCTCCCTGGAAGCCCTCGGTGAAGTGTCCGGAACCTCCGCGTCCGAGGCGCTCATCGACGCAATCTTCCAGCGCTTCTGCATCGGAAAGTGACGCGCCGCCGCACGGCCCAGGCCGTGTCAGACCCCTCCCTAGAATGCCGCCCTCAACCGCCGCACTTTCGGAGGCGCTGTGACGGAAGGCATCATCCACCTGGCGAACCACTCCATGCTCCAGGCCCTGCCCGCGGGCTGGGTCGGAGAGATACTGGACGAGGAGCTCGTGGCTTCTCCCAGGCTGACGCCCGCTCAAACCCGCGCCGCCTTCATGCTGGGCGTGGAGCTGGGTGAACAACTCGACCGGCGCCGGGGTGGCAGCGGACGCTGGTGCTTCCTGCGCGCCCCCGAGCTGCGCCTTGGCCACGACGTGCTCGTGCCCGACGTGGCGGGTTGGCGCCGCGACCGGGTGTCGTCCCCCCTCGACCCGGACGTGCCCTTCCTCACCCTGGCGCCGGACTGGGTCTGCGAGGTGCTCGCCCCGTCCACCGTCGCCCTGGACCGCACGCGCAAGCTGCCCCTCTACGCGCGCCAGGGCGTCTCCCACGTCTGGCTGGTGGACCCGGCCGCGCGCACGCTGGAGACCTACCAGCGCGTCAAGCGAGGCTGGCTCCTCACCGGCTGCTACGACTCGGACGCGCTCGTGCGCGCCGAGCCCTTCACCTCCGCCCCCGTGGAGCTCGAGTCGCTGTGGCTCCCCGAGTCCTCCCTGGGCAACGTCTCCGCGATGCTCTCCGCGGTGCCGTGAGGTCCGCGCGCCTCAGCTGGCGCGCCTGAGAAACGTGGCGTCGACGGGCGCACTGGCCAGTCGACGCACCGTCCTGAGCAGCAGCTCCGCGTCCACGGGCGCGGCCACGAAGCCCCGCGCTCCCACCGCCTGCGCCCGGGGCAGGTCCACCTCGGGCGTCTTGCCCGCGGCCACTACCTGCGCGCCCACCCTCCGGCCCAGCGCCTCCAGCGACGGCAGCGGCGCCACCACCACCTGCGTCTCGCTCGACGCCAGGAGCTCCTCGGTGCTCGCCACCCGCGCGGTGAAGCCCGCCCCCGTCAGCACCCGCACCAGCCCCGACGCCGCCTGAGCGCCCCAGCCGTACACCAGCACCTGCGCCAGCGCCTCCGCGGGCGCCGCCGTCACCGTGGGCAGCTTCGTCTGGGACGGCGTGCGAGGCCGAGGCACCGCCGCCACCACGGGCCGGGGCCGCGCCGTCTCCTCCTCCAGCGAGGACAACAAGGGCAGCTCACCCTCGGAGGGCACCACGGGCGGCGCCATGTTCGTCAGCTCCGCCATGCTGCCGCTGAGCACCATGGGCATCTGCTCGTCCGCCTCCGGCAGGGAGAAGCCCTCCATGCCAGGACGACGGGGCGCGACCTCCGTCTCACCCCGGTACATCCGGCCGATGGCGCGGCGGATGGATGCGTCCGTGGCCAGCCTCGCCACCACCCGCGTCCGCCCCGTCACGCTCTTCACCGCGTCCACCGACGCCAGGCTCGCCGGCGCGGCGATGGCCACCACCAGCGTGTCGCGGGGAGCGTGTCCCTCCAGCCGCAGCGGCACCACGCGGTGTGTCTCCGCCACCCGCTCCGGAATCAGGCGCGCCAGGGCCGCCTCGGGAGGCTGCGCGTCCAGGTCCACCGTCTGCATCCCCTCCTGCTCCGCCAGCGCCTCCAACACCTGCCGCGCCGTGCAGAAGCGCTGGTCCACCACCACCTGCCCGAGCGGAACCCCCCACTTGCGCTGGTACGCCAACGCGGAGTGGAGCTGCAGCGCATCCATCATCCCGCGCTCGAGCAGGATGTCCCCCAGTCGCTTCTTCATGATGCCTTGCTCCTCAGGCCCCCCACGGCGGCCCCCTGCCCCTGGGAACGCATGCGTCCCGGAAACTTGAGTGTTCTCTACGCCCGCACCACCCGCGCGGCTTCCTCCGCCGCGACAGATGGTTCCACGTCCGCGACATCTGCAAGGAAGGGGCCCGATGCCCCACCCGTCATGACGCGCCGTCACGTCTCGAATTGAAACGGAGCACGTCCACGAAAGGTCTGTCGCGGTGACGGGCGGACGCGCCGAGGCGGGAAGGACTCACACACCTCGGCAACCCAAGCGTCCAGCCACCACGCCCGCGCGTCCATGCGGCACGCGCGGACATGTCCTGGCAGGTCGCGGACGACTACCAGCGCGTCTGGGGCATCGGCGCGTGGAGCGAGCCGCGCTCGGGTGCGAAGACACCCATGCGCACGCCCACCTCGTGCACCACGCGCGTGGCCTTCACCAGCGGCGCCCACGGCGTCGAGAGTGACGTGGTGGCGGAGGCCTCGTCGTCGCTGTTGTCACCCGTCTCCCCCAGCATGGAGGACAGCACCTCCGCGGGGCTCTTCTTGCGCGGGTACTCCTCGACCCGGACCTTGGCGTCGGCGGGGAGCTTGGCGGCCTCGCGCGCCAGCTCCAGCGCCTTGGGGTAGCCGCCGAGCGCGTCCACCAGGCCGTTCTCCAGCGCGTCCTCGCCCGTCCACACGCGGCCCTTGGCCAGGCCCTGCAGCTTCTCCACCGGCATCTTCCGGGCGCTCGCCGCGCGCGTGGTGAAGTCCGTGTAGATGCGGTCCAGCTCCGCGTCCACGCGCGCCTGCTGCTCCGGCGTGTAGTCGGCGTCCGAGCTGGCCAGCGTGGCGTTCTTGCCGAAGGCCACCGTGTCGAAGTTGACGCCCAGCTTCTCCCAGAAGCCGTCGGTGACGAACTTGCCCGTGTACACGCCAATGCTGCCCGTGAGCGTGCCGGGCTGGGCGACAATCTTGTCCGCGTCCATGGCGAAGTAGTAGCCGCCGCTGGCCGCGTACGTGCCCATGGTGGCGATGACGGGCTTGCCCGCCTCGCGAGCGCGCTGCACCTCGCGGCGCACCGTGTCGCTGGCCACGTAGCTGCCGCCCGGACTGTCCACGCGGAAGATGATGGCCTTCACCTGCGAGTCCTGCGCCGCCTTGCGCAGCGCCGCCGCCACGCTGTCGCCGCCGAGCGCCTGCTCCCCGAACGGGCTGGAGTCGCTCCGGCCGCGCGAGATGGTACCCACGCCGTGGACGAGCGCGATGGTGTCGCCCGTGGTGTTCGGCCGGCCCGCGCGCTCCAGGTACTTCTTCACGTACAGCAGCTCCGCGCCCTCGCCCGCGGCGGCCTTCTGCGCGGCGTAGACCTCGTCGCGGTAGAGCAGCCCGTTGAGCAGCTTGCCGTCCACCGCCTCCGGCGCGAGCAGCGGCGCCCGGTCGATGAGCGCGCGCACCTCCTCCTCCTTCAGCCCGCGCCCCTCGGCGATGCCGCGCACCATCTGCCCGTAGAGGCTGCCCGCGAAGCGCTCCGTGGCCAGCAGGTGCTCGGGCGTGTAGCCCTGCTCCGTGTAGCTGTTGACCGCGTTCTTGAACTCGTAGCGCTTGTCGAAGCGCGGCTTGACGCCCAGCTTCGCCAGCGCGTCGCGCGCGAAGGGCGTCTCGAACGCGAGGCCGATGACATTCACGCTGCCGGACGGCTGCATGTAGATTTCATCGAAGGCCGACGCGAAGTAGTACGCGCCCGTCGCGTTGCCCTCCTCGCCGAACGAGTCCGTGTAGGCGATGGCCTTCTTGCCCTTGGCGCGGAACGCCTTCACCGCGTCGCGCACCTCCTGCGTCGTCGCGGGGCTGCCGGGGCTGGTGCCCACGCGCACCACCAGCGACTTCACCCGTGAGTCCTCTCCCGCCTTCTCCAGCGCATCCACCACGTCGCGCACGGTGAGCGGGTCCTCGCCGAAGGCCCCGGCCAGCGAGTCGGCGGAGACGTTCTCCGCGAGCGGCTGCGACAGGTCCAGCTCCAACACGAGGTTGGACGGCACGCTGGGGCGGCTCGAGGACGCGAGCACCACCAGGGCCACCAGGCCCAACACGAAGAGGACGGACATCGCGCCGATGAAGGCCAGCGCGCCGATGAGAAAGCGTTTCATCCGAGGAAGCTCCTGGTCCGCGCAAGGGACTCGAATCCTGCAGCGGTCCTTACTACTTAACGGGCCAGCGCGCCGGTGCTTGCACGCCGCTTCGTGTCACCCCGCCGTCCGAGCGACATTCCAGGGGCCGGGCGACGGGGCGCTCGTCCCGGACCCGCGCCTCCCGGACCGCGCATCCCCATTCTTCCAGGGGCCCCGAGGTGACAGGCTGCCTGAGCCCGGGTGCGGGCCCGTACGAGACTTGGAGGAGCGCATGCGGAAGCGGAAGCTGGGGTCATCCGACCTGGACATCACCCCCCTGGGCTTCGGGGCCTGGGCCATTGGAGGGGGCGGTTGGCAGTTCGGCTGGGGCTCGCAGGACGACGCGAAGTCCATCGAGGCCATCCGGCGGGCGCTGGACTCGGGCATCAACTGGATAGACACCGCCGCGGTGTATGGACTGGGGCACTCGGAGGAGGTGGTCGCGCGCGCCCTCGAGGGCCGGAGTCAGCGGCCGTATGTCTTCACCAAGTGCGGCATGGTCTGGGACGCGCAGGGGCGCATCTCCAAGGTGCTCAAGGCGGACTCGGTGCGCCGCGAGTGTGAGGCCTCGCTGCGCCGGCTGAAGGTGGACGCCATCGACCTGTACCAGTTCCACTGGCCGGTGGAGTCGCTGGAGGAGATTGAGGAGGGCTGGAAGGCGATGGAGGCACTGAAGCGCGAGGGGAAGATTCGTTGGGCGGGCGTGAGCAACTTCGATGCGAAGCAGCTCGAGCGCATCCGGGGCATCGCGCCTCCGACGTCACTCCAGCCGCCCTACTCCCTCATCCACCGCGACATCGAGAAGGACACCCTGCCCTTCTGTGAGCAGCACGGCATCGGCGTCATCGCCTATTCGCCCATGGCCTCCGGCCTGCTGACGGGCGCGATGACCCGCGAGCGCGTGGCGGCCTTCCCCCAGGACGACTGGCGCCGCAAGAGCTCCGACTTCCAGGAGCCGAAGCTGACGCGCAACCTGGAACTGGTGGAGCTGCTCCGGAAGGTGGGCCAGCGACATGGGCGCTCGCCCGCGGAGGTGGCCATCGCGTGGACGCTGCGAGCCCCCGTCGTCACTGGCGCCATCGTCGGTGCGCGCAGCGCCGAGCAGGTGGATGGCTTCATCCAGGCGGGGGACTTCCGTCTCACCACGGACGAGGTGCGCGAAATCGAGGACTTCTTCCGGGGACCTCGCGCGCCCTAGAGCGCCGAACAGGTTAGGTCACGCCGCGCGCTGGTAGCGAGCGGCGACCTCAAGGTTTTGGACGGCGGCGAGTCGCCTGAGGTCAAAGAGGTTGCGGCGCGTGCCTCGATATCGGGCCTTCGGGCCCTGGCGGTTGGCGAGATGTGCCAGGCGATGCTCGACACCGACACGCTCGCGGAGTTGTGCACGGCCTGCGCGCGACTGCAGACGTGAGCGAAGGCGCTTCTGGAGCCGCTCGT
>NZ_SRLW01000599.1:0-1902 GCF_006518215.1 Myxococcus sp. AB025B | reverse complement strand
TCCTCCGCCCACGCCGCGCTACCAGAAGCAGGACAGCGGCTTCGAGGCCGAGGACACGCGCAAGTCGGACCTCCGCAAGTGGGCCGCGAAGAACGGCGGCACGGCCGGCGCGGGCAAGCCCGGTCCTCATGTGCCGACGCAGCACGGGGGCCAGGGCAGCGGCGGCACAGTCACCGCGGGGATGTTGATGAACGGGGGCATGACCCTGCTCAATGGCTCGGGGGCCAGCGCGAGCCTCCTGAACGGAGGACGAGGCAACCTGCTCGGAGGCACGGGCAACAGTGGCCTCGTCTCGCGCGGGGGTGGGACCGAGGGCACGACGGCGACCTCTCGCGCCCAGGTCGCGCCGGGACTGACGGGCGCGGATGCGTACGCGCGGATGCAGACGCTGTCCGCCTCCGCCACCGCGGCGCAGCAGGCGGTCGACGCGACGGAGGTGCAGCTCGCCAACGACCTGGCGCTGCTCGGCCCCACGCTGACCACCGAGGAGCGCGACGCGTACATCGCCGGCTACCGCGAGCAGAACGCCGGCGTCTACGCGGCGCGCGACGCGGCCGTGGCCGACTTCGCCGCCCACCTCGAAGCCAACGGCGACGCGCTCACGAGCTACCTCGCCGAGCACCACGCGGGCTCGCCCTACACCACGCCCACCGCCGCGGCCGCGCTGTTCGAGGGCCTGGCCCTGGTCGCCGACTCGCCCCAGGCGGGCGCCGCGGTGGACTTCCTGGCCGGCAACGCCCCGCTGATGACCCCCCTCGCCAGCGGCGCGGGCGTCAACCTGGAGGCCCAGGTCTACGGCCCCGCGCTCAACGCCACCATGGCGGACGCGCTCGCGAAGGGACAGACGCCCGAGCAGGCCGTGGCCGCCAGCCGCGCGCTCATCGACGCGATGCCCGCGAGCGTCCAGGCCAGCATCCTGGGCCCCAACCCCCAGGCGACGCTGGACACGCTGTCGCGCGCCGTCACCGGAGACGTGGCCGCCCTCACCGCGCTGTCCACCCACGCGGCCGCGCAGGGCGGCGCCGGCGCCATGTCGCTGGTCACCTCCGCGCTCTCGGTGGCCATGTTCACGAGGCCCGAGGTGTTCTCCGAGCCCAACGTCCTGCTGGGAATCACCGGCCCCTTGAGCAAGGTGGGCATGGGCGCCGCGGCCGTCAGCATCAGCCTGGGCACCGTGGCGTCGGTGCTCCACCGCGTCACCTCCTCCGCCGCCAGCAGGTTCCCCGTCCTCGAGGGAGCGGCCCAGCACACGGCGAACCTGGCGGCGAATGCCCCCGCCCTGGCGAAGCTGGTGGGCAAGGCCAGCAACATCCTGGGCATGGTGACCGCGAGCCTCAACGTGGTGGAGCTGCTCTCGCGCCAGGAGCAGAACCAGGGCACCCACATCCAGGTGGCGGTGCAGGCCGCGAGCGTCGTCACGGGCGCCCTGTCCTTCGCGGGCATCATCACCGGCGCCCCGGGCTTCGCCGTGGCCGCCACCCTCTTCGTCCTCAACCAGATTGGCCAGGCCCGGGAGAGCTACCTGCGCGACGAGGAGGTGCGCCGCGCCGTCACCGAGCGCGCCGCCGCGTTCGGCATCCCCGACGCCGCGGCCCGCGTGGAGTTCGTGTCCACCTACCCCAGCCAGGCCCGCGACCTGGCGGCGATGGGCCTCGACTTCCCACGCATGAGGGATTTGGTGACGCGCCGCCTCACCGGCACCGCCGGCCTGCGGGAGGTGGCCCAGGCCTTCGACCTGGAGCCCTCCGAAATCGACCAGATGATGGGGCTCATCGCGCCCGAGGGACAGACGACCCCCGCGAACTCCGGCGTGCGCACCTTCCTCAACTACTTCGAAGAGGCCCGAACCGCCCTCCCCAACGGCACCCCCGAACAGCTCGCCGCGTGGATGCGCCAGAACCC
>NZ_SRLW01000598.1:0-1909 GCF_006518215.1 Myxococcus sp. AB025B | reverse complement strand
AGACCGCGGTGGTGTACGGCATGCCGGGCGAGGCGGTGGCGGCCGGGGCGGTGAAGCGGGTGCTGCGACTGGGGGAAATCGGACCCGCGCTCGCCTCACTGGCCCGTCGTCGACGGTGAGATGGCCGGGCGGGGCGACGGGGTCGGGTGTTAGTGTGCGCGGGCCATGACGCAGCAGATTCGAGCCCTCGTCGTCGACGACTCGCAGGCGATGCGACGCAGCATCATGTACGCGTTGCAGCGCATCAGCGGGATGGTCTGCACCGAGGCGCAGGACGGCGCCGAGGGGCTCAAGAAGCTGACCCAGGGCCGCTTCGACCTGGTGCTCACGGACATCAACATGCCGTTGATGGACGGGCTGAAGCTCATCCACCACATCCGTCAGGCCACGGACCATCGCGGCGTGCCCATCGTCGTCATCACGACGGAAGGCGCGGCGGCGGACCGGGAGCGGGCGCTGGCGCTGGGCGCCAGTGCGTACCTGGTGAAGCCCGTGCAGGCCAAGGTGGTGATGGACACCGTCAAGCACCTGCTGAAGCTGGCCTGAGGCGAGGGGCGTGCGAATGGACTTCGTCCTGCGGGTGGCGGGCCTGGAGAAGCGCTACGGCGCGGTGACGGCGGTGCAGGGCCTGCACTTCAACGTGGCGCCCGGCGAGGTGCTGGGCCTGGTGGGCCCCAACGGCGCGGGCAAGACGTCCACGCTGCGCTGCCTCGCCGGCATCCTCCCGCCCTCGGCGGGCAAGGTCATCGTGGCGGGGTATGATTTGGGCAGGGACACGGTGGAGGCCAAGCGCGAGCTGGCCTTCCTGCCCGACGAGCCGCGCTTCTTCGACTACCTCACGGTGTGGGAGCACCTGAACTTCACGGCGCGGCTCTACGGCGTGGAGGACTGGGAGGCGCGGGGCCGCGCGCTCCTGGAGGAGATGGAGCTGACGGGCAAGGAGAAGGCGCTGCCCGGCGAGCTGTCGCGCGGCATGAAGCAGAAGCTGTCCATCGCCTGCGGCTTCCTGCACTCGCCCCGCCTCATCCTGCTCGACGAGCCGCTCACGGGGCTGGACCCCATCGGCATCCGGCGCATGAAGGACTCGCTGCGTCGGCGCGCGGAGGAGGGCGCGGCGCTGGTGCTGTCCTCGCATTTGTTGCCGCTGGTGGAGGAGCTGTGCCACCGGCTGCTGGTGATTGCCGGAGGGCGGGCCATGGCGCTCGGCAGCCTGGAGGAGATTCGCGCGCGGCTGAGTGGACCGGACGCGGGCAGCGCGTCGCTCGAGGACCTCTTCGTGCGCATCACCAGCGGCGCGGGCTCGGAGATGCCCAGGCCGTGAGCTTCCCGGGCGCGGTGCTCTTCCTCTGGCTTGCGTCCACGCGCAACCGCCTGCGGCTCCAGGTGCTGCGGCTGCGCAAGCCCCGCTACCTCGTGGGCGCGGCGGTGGGCCTGTTCTACATCTACTCGCTCTTCCTGCGCCGGCTGGACTTCACGGGACCGGTGGCCGCGGTGCCTCCGGGCGTGAGGCTGTTCGCGGAGCTGTCGCTGGTGGGCTCGGTGCTCGTCACGCTGTTCTCCGCTTGGGCGCTGGGACCGGACCGGCCCTCGCTGACCTTCACGGAGACGGAGGTGGTGCGGCTGTTCCCCGCGCCCATCACCCGGCGCTCGCTGTTGCACTACAAGCTCGCCCGAGGTGCGATGGGCGCGGCGGTGGGCGCGCTGTTCGCCACGCTGTTCGTCGGCCGGGTGGTGAGCCCCGAGCCCGCGCTCTTCTTCGCCGGGGCCTTCCTGTCGCTCGGCACGCTGTACCTGCACGGCATCGCGGCGTCCGTCATGCGCACGCGCTGGGCTGCGAGGGGACGGCGGGGACAGGTGGAGCGCTGGGTGGGCGTGGGGCTGGTGCTCGCCGCGGTGGTGATGGTGGTGC
>NZ_SRLW01000597.1:0-1915 GCF_006518215.1 Myxococcus sp. AB025B | reverse complement strand
AGCCCACCCTGCCCGGACAGCTCCGCCAGCTGCGCCGCGCTCACGCCCAGCCGCCCCGCCTGCAGGAAGCGCTGCGCCTCGCGCGCCACCGGCGACAGTCCCTCCAGCAGCGGCTCCAGCAACGCGGGCGGCGCGCTCGAGGCCGCCGCGGGAGGCTGGGCCTTCGCCACCGGCTCGGCCAGCGGCACCGCGGGCGCTCGCACGGGCACCTTCATCGACATCACCGTCGCCGCCGCGCCCTTGCCCGTCTCGTTCTTCAGCAGCGCCTCGCTGCGAAGCTGCGAGATGAACGACGCCAGGTCGAACCCCAGGTCATCGTCCTCGTCGTCGCGCTCCTGCGTGGAGGCGCGCAGCCGGCTCGCCGTCAGCAGCCGGTCCATCAGCTGGTCGCGCTCGCCGCGCAGCGCCTGCGTCAGCCGCACCGACTCCTCGCGCTCGGCCTGGGCGCGCCCGACGCGCACCTCCAGCTCCGCCACCTCGCGCCGCAGCTTCAGCTCGCGCTGATGCGTCTCCGCGAGCTCGCGCTTGAGGTGCTCCATCTCCTCACGCGTCGAACCCAGCTCGCTGAGCAACTGCTCCGCACGGGCCTCGAAGTAGACAATTTTCTCGAGTGCGCTCTTGAGCAGCGCGTCCGGACGCTCGTCGCTCACGACCTCAACGGCCCTCCCCGCGAGGCACGCGGTGCACCCCCGACCCACCGGGGGGGCCCACCCTACGTCAGACGTCCCGCCTTCGTAAACCACGGAAACACCAGGGCTTTTCCGTGAAGTCCCCACCCGTCCATTGACAACGCCGCGCGGGCCGAATTTTCGGCCTCGGACGTGAGCCCCGGCTTCCCGCCGCACGCCGACGGCCCGGACGCCAACCCCGCGCCCCAGCACCGCGAGTGCGACCGTCCGGCCGGTGACGTCCAGCACCGGACGAACGCGAAGCCAGACGCCCGCGGTGAGCTTCACCCACGCTCACGGCGACGTGCGCGAGGACTGTCCGCGTCCGCGCGGCGCGAACGCCCCACGCGCCGCGTGGAAATCGCCCCCGCGCCGAGTTTTCGGGCCCCAGCGGTGTCGACCGCGCGACACCACCCGCCTTCGCGAGGCACGCCCGGGGCGCTCGGCAAACCACGTCCGGAGCCTCGCCGGAGGGGCCTTCCGAGGGCCTCCCAAGGGGCGTGCCGGCGCCGCTTTTTTCAAGCGCTTTCGCACGCCATTCCGGAAGCACCTGAATGTCAGACCCCACCCGTAGTCTGTGTTCCACGAGGCACCGAACCCGCAGTCACTTCTCCCCGGAACCTCTCCGCCCGAGCGCGGGGGGCGAAGCCCTCTTTTCGACAGGTTTCCGCACGCCATGGAACAACGATTGGCCACCCTCATTGGAAATGCAGTTCGCGCGGCGCGGCAGCGGCTGGAGCTCACCCAGGCCGATGTGGCCGAGCGCGTGGGCATCGCCACCGAGGTGTACGGGCGGCTGGAGCGCGGTCACATGCTCCCCAGCGTCCGCACACTGAGGAAGCTGTGTCTGGTCCTCAACTGCTCCTCGGATGTGCTGCTGGGCATGACGGCGGGCGTCGAAGGCGCGCCCACGCTCGCCGAGGACCCGCCGGAGTACCGCGAGCGTCCCGAGGTCCGCCGGCTCTTGCGCACGGTGCGCAAGCTGGACGCGCCCCGGCTGCGCCTGCTGGGACAGGTCGCCAACGCGCTGGAGTCGTGAGCGCGGCGGCGCCGCTCGTGCTCGCCCATTCCCGTCACGTGGAAGACGGCGAGCGCGGGCGGAATCAGCACCGGGGCGGGGTGGACCCGGGTTGAAGGCGATGCCAGCGAAGGACCCTCGAGGTTGCGCGTTTTCGCAATCGCTTGGCGCATGGAATGAAGCGGCGAGACAGGGGCGGGCCTAGCTTCGTGCCCCATGACTCGCCCCC
>NZ_SRLW01000596.1:0-1916 GCF_006518215.1 Myxococcus sp. AB025B | reverse complement strand
CCCCAACGCGTCGCCCGCGCGGACCCGCCGGCGCCGCGCGTGAAGACGCCGAGCCCCGCTCCGCGAGACGCCGCCCGCCCCGCTCGCGCCGAGCCCGCTCGGGCGGGCGCCGTGGTGACGGCGAAGGAGCCCGCCGCGCCGCTCGACTTCACCGACTTCGACATGACGACCGGCGATGCCCCGCGCTACGCGGGCGGTGTGACGGCCTCCACGGGCCGCTCCACCACGGCCGTCAACACGGTGCCCGCGGGTGACAGCGAGGGCACGGGCACCGGTGGAAGCCGGGCGCGCTCCATCCAGCTCTCGGCGCGCAGCTGGAGCTGCCCCTGGCCCAAGGAAGCCGACACGCTGCGCATCGATGACCAGACGGTGGTGCTGCGCGTCTCCGTGGACGCGTACGGCGAGGTGACGTCCGCCGAGCTCGTCTCGGACCCGGGCCACGGCTTCGGCCAGGCCGCGCTCGCGTGCGCTCGCAAGGCGCGCTTCGACACCGCATTGGACCGCGAGGGTCGTCCCCACGCGGCTGTCTCTCCCCCAATTCGGGTGCGCTTCGTGCGCCCCTAGACGCTCGCCCGCGCGACCGCCGCGGGCCCGTGACGATGGAGTGTTTCGTGAACGCCGCTTCTCCACCCCGTCAGGAGCGAGTGCTGGCCCTGCTGCTCGCGGGGGTCCAGTTCAGCCACCTGCTGGACTTCATGATCATCATGCCGCTGGGGCCGGAGTTCATCCGGCGCTTCGGCCTGACCACCGCGCGGTTCGGCGCGATGGTCTCCTCGTACACCCTGGCCTCCGCGGCCATGGGCGTGCTGGGGCTGTTCTGGTTGGACAGGTTCGACCGCAAGCGCACGCTGCTGGCCATCTACGCGGGGTTCATCGTCGCCACCGCCGCCTGCGGTCTCGCGTCGGGGTTCGTGTCGCTGTTGGTGGCGCGCTCGCTGGCGGGGGCCTGCGCGGGGCTGATGGGCGCGGTCATCATGGCCATCATCGCGGACGTCGTGCCGGGTGAGCGCCGGGGTCGGGCCATCGGCACGGTGATGTCCGCGCTTGGCCTGTCCGCCGTGGCCGGCGTGCCGCTGGGCCTGGGAATCGCGAACCTGTTCGGCTGGCGCTCGCCGTTCTTCGCCATCTGCGCGCTGGCGCTCGTGATGTGGCTGGGCCTGTGGCGCGTGCTCCCGCCCGTCGTGCAGCACCTGACGCGCGGCGACCACGAGCCCCGGGGCAATCCACTGGCGACGCTGGCGTCTCCGGGCGTGGCGCTGGGCTGGGTGCTGACCTTCTTCGTGGTGTTCGCCAGCTTCCTGCTGATTCCGTACCTGGGCACCTTCATGGTGGGCAACCTGGGCCTCGCGCAGACGGACCTGCCGTGGGTGTACCTGGGCGGCGGCGCGGGCACGTTGGTGGCGGCGAAGCTGGTGGGCCGCTTCACGGACCGCCTGGGCGCGGGGCGGATGCTCGGGTGGCTCCTGGTGGGCACCGTGGGCCCGCACCTCTTGTTCACCCACCTGTCCTCGTCCTCGCTGCCGGTGGTGACGGCGGCCTTCGTGCTCTTCATGGCGGTGACGTCCACGCGCGCCATCCCGACCATCGCGCTGGTGTCATCGCGCGTGCCGCCCTCGCTGCGCGGCCGGTTCCTCGCCGTCAACATGGCCGCGAGCGACGGCGCCTCGGGGCTCGCCGCGTGGGTGAGCGGCCTCCTCATCTCCACCGCTCCGGACGGCGCGCTCGTCGGCTTCGGGCAGGTGGGGTGGATGGCCGTGGCCGTGACGCTCCTGTCGCTGGGCCTGCTGTGGACGTTCGGCCGGAGCGCGGTGGCCCTGAAGACGGCGACGACGTGAGCCTCGAACCTTCTCCCTGGAACGCAGCACCCGAAGCACCTCGATTCAAAGGAAGCCCCATGGACATGCCCACCCAGAAGC
>NZ_SRLW01000595.1:0-1922 GCF_006518215.1 Myxococcus sp. AB025B | reverse complement strand
CCCGACGCGGCGCCCCCACCCCCCGTGCGCCGCTGGGTGCGGCCCGCACTGGCGCTGGTGGGGCTGGCCGCGGTGGCGTGGCTGTCCGCGTTCGGAGTGCAGGGCGAGGTCGCGTCGCGCACGGTGCTGGTGGCCGGCGTCTGTCTCGTGCTGTGGCTCACCGAACTGGTCCCGCCATTCGTCCCCACCCTGCTGCTCCTCGGGGCGACGCCGGTGGTGCTCGGCCCGCTGGGGAAGGACTACGCGCTCTCGTCCGTGCTCACCTGGTGCGCGGACCCCGTGCTCATCCTCTTCCTGGGCGGCTTCACGCTCGAGGTCGCGGCGATGCGTCACGGACTCGACTCCGCCGTGGCGGGCCACGTGGTGCGCCTGTCGCGCGGGCGCCCCCGGCTGCTCCTCCTGTTCGTCATGGGCGGCGTGGCCTTCCTCTCCATGTGGATGTCCAACGTCGCCGCGGCGGCGATGATGCTCGCGGCGCTCCGCCCCGTCCTCCTCGCCTCGCCCCCCGGCACATCCCTGCGGCCCGCGCTGCTGGCGGGCGTGGCGCTGGGCGCGAACCTGGGCGGCATGGCCACGCCCGTGGGCAGCGGCCCCAACGCCCTCGCGGTGTCCGCCGCGAGCGCCTACACGCACGTCACCTTCGCCGGCTGGATGGCGTTCGCCCTCCCCCTCACGGCGCTGATGCTGGTGCTGGGCTTCGGCCTGGTGCTGCTGCGCTTCCGCCTGGGCGGCACCCTGTCCCTGCCCGCACAGGTGACACGCCCGCTGGATGGCCGAGGCCGGAAGGTCCTCTGGGTCAGCGCCGCGTGCGTGGTGGCCTGGCTGTCGGAGCCCGCGCACGGCGTGCCCGCTCCCGTGGTCGCCCTGGGAGCCACCGCGCTGCTCTTCGGCACGGGCCTGCTCGAGCGCGAGGACCTCAAGAAGCTCGACTGGTCCACCCTCCTGCTCATCGCCGGAGGGCTGGGGCTGGGGAAGCTGCTGGAGCACTCGGGGCTGGTGGCCCACGCGCTCGACGGCGCGAGCCTTGCGACCTGGCCCCCGTCGGCCCGGCTCGGCGCGCTCGTCGTCGTCGCCGCGGCGCTGTCGGCGCTCATGAGCAACACCGGCACCGCCGCGCTCCTCATGCCGCTGGCGCTCAGCGTGGAGCCCTCCGCGTCCACGCCCATCCTCGTCGCCATGGGGTGCGCCTTCGGCATCCCCTTCGCCATCAGCACCCCTCCCAACGCCATGGCCGCGGGAGAAGGACTGGAGACCTCGGAGCTGTTGCGGTTGGGACTTCCCCTCATGGTGGCCGGCTGTCTGCTGGTCAGCGCGACAGGCCCCTGGGTCCTGCGAATCTTCGGGCTGCCATGAGCTACCCTCGCCCGCACCTCCAGGACTCCAGGACGAAGCCTGGGTCCACCATGAAGCACTGGCTCGGCACACGGGTTGAAAGGGCAATGCTGGCACAAGGCTCTGCGGAAGGAGCGCCCATGACGTCCGTTACCGTCACAGAGTACGAAACGCGCCTCTACTGGCAAGGCGACCACGGTGCCGTCCTGACGAGCGACCATGCGCCACCCGTTCCCATCGGCCAGCCCCTGGTGGAGCCAGGCGCGACGGAGGCCGGCCGCTGGGCCCCGGAGACGCTGCTGGTGGGCGCTGTCGAGGGCCGCACGCTGCTGGCCTTCCTGGAGCGCGCGCGCGAAGCGGACGTGTCCGTCCTCTTCTACCAGAGCTGCGCGGTGGCCCGGCTGGTGGCGAGCCCCGGCCAGGCGCCGCACCTCACCGACCTCATCGTCCGCCCCCACGTGGCCGTGGCCACCGATGCGGAGGCGGAGGTGGTACGCCGCATCTTCTCGGAGCTGCCCGCGCACTGCTTCCCCAGCTCCGTCATCCAGATATCCCCGCGCATCGAGCCCGTGGTGGAGACGTGGCACGCC
>NZ_SRLW01000594.1:0-1924 GCF_006518215.1 Myxococcus sp. AB025B | reverse complement strand
GCGTGGTGGGCCGCCAGCCCCGCGTGGCCCCGGGCGAGCGCTTCGAGTACACGAGCTGGGCGATGCTGCGCACACCCTTCGGGACGATGCGCGGCAGCTATGACATGGAGCGCCCGGACGGCTCGCGCTTCGATGCGCGCATCGCCGAGTTCGCCCTCACGCTGCCCAACGCCCTGCACTGATGAACACGCCCGCGAACAAGCGAGGGTTGCTGCTCGTCAACCTGGGCACGCCGGACGCGCCCCACAGCGGGCCGGTGCGGCGCTACCTGCGCGAGTTCCTGAGCGACCCGCGCGTGGTGGACATCCACCCGGTGGGGCGCTGGATGCTGCTCAACCTCATCATCCTGCCCACGCGCCCGGCCAAGAGCGCGGAGGCGTACCGCAAGGTGTGGATGCCGGAGGGCTCGCCGCTCCTGGTGTACAGCCGGGCGCTGGAGGTGGCCGTGCGCGAGAAGCTGGGCCACGAGTACGACGTGGCGCTGGCCATGCGCTACGGCAGCCCGTCCATCCCCGACACGGTGGCGGCCATGCGCGCGCGCGGCGTGTCGGACTTCACGGTGCTGCCGCTGTACCCGCAGGAGGCCACGTCCTCGTCGGCGTCGTCGCTGGCGCGCGTGTACGAGGTGCTCTCCAGCGGCTGGGACGTGCCCAACGTGCGCGCGGTGCCGGCCTTCCACGGGCACCCGTCGTTCCTGGACGCCTTCGCGGAGGTGGCGCGACCGGTGATTGCCGAGGCCCGCGCGGACCACGTGCTCTTCAGCTACCACGGCGTGCCGGAGCGGCACGTGCGCAAGACGGACACGTCGGGCCAGCACTGCTTCGCGTCCGCGGGGTGCTGTGACGCGCTCACGGACGCCAACCGGCACTGCTACCGCGCCCAGTGCTTCGCCACCACGCGGGGCATCGTCGAGCGGCTGGGACTTCCCCAGGGCGGCTTCAGCGTGTCCTTCCAGTCCCGGCTGGGGCGCACGCCGTGGGTGAAGCCCTACACGGACCTGGTGCTGCCGGAGCTGGCGAAGCAGGGCGTGAAGCGGCTGGCGGTGATGTGCCCGTCCTTCGTCGCCGACTGCCTGGAGACGCTGGAGGAGGTGGGCATGCGCGCCCGCGAGCAGTTCGTCGAGGCGGGGGGCGAGTCGTTGACGCTCGTCCCCTCGCTCAACGCCCACCCGGCCTGGGTGGACGCGGTGGTTCGGATGGTGCGCGAGTCCGACGGCGCGGCTACTGCTGGGGCTTCGCCGTGGCCGCGGGGGGCGCCGACTCCCGCGCGGTGAGCGTCAGCTTCACCGTGCCGGGCGGCACCTGCAGGGCGTTGGTGGGGAAGGGCCCGCGCGAGGACGACGCGATGGTGCCCGCCCACGTGCGCCACCGGCCGGCCTTCACCAGGAACTCACCCTTGCCGGTGATGCGCACCTCGGCGCTGGCGTCCGTGGTGGGCGGGCCGGCGGACTCGTCGGTGGTGGGCTCGGCGTCCTCCTCGGCCGGGTCGTCCGCGCGCGCGGGCACCGCGGGCGGGGCGCGGCGGCTGGTCACCTTGCCGGAGAGCTGCTCGAGCAGGTCGTACTCCAGCGTGGCCACCTGGTCGTCGCCGTCCTGGGTGAGCGCGGTGAGCTTCACGCGGTTGCGGCGCTCCGTCTTGGTGGTGGTGAACAGGGGACCCAGCGCGTCGTGCGTGAGCAGCTCCGTGCCCAGCGCCCAGGTGTCGTTGGGGCCCACGGGCGCGAGCGGCAGCTCCAGCACCAGCGCGGCGATGTTGCGGTTGATGCCCTGGAGGCCGTCGAGCACGAAGCCGCGCTCGCTCAGCGCGCCCGTGTCCTCGGTGGTGTCCTTGCCCTCGGGGAGCACGCGCAGGCGGTAGTCGCCGGAGTTGGTGCGCTCCAGCACGTAGGTGAAGCCGGTGGGGAAGGCCGCGGCGGGGGCGGCGG
>NZ_SRLW01000593.1:0-1962 GCF_006518215.1 Myxococcus sp. AB025B | reverse complement strand
CCCGAGCCCCCCGCCCGCGCGTCGAATAGTCCCCCTCGCGCAGCGCGGCCAAGAGGTTCGCCACAGCGTGCAGCGGCCGCATCACCCGCTCGCGCACCAGGAGCCCCACGCCCAGGAAGATGCCCACCACCAGCGTGGTGAGCGTCCAGCGGACCTTCGACGAGAAGTCTCCCGTCCACACCAGCGCGAGCGACGCCACCCCGCCCGGCAGTCCCGCCAGCCACGTCAGGGCCAGCACCTGCAGGTCATGTGGCCAGGGCCCGCGCTCGCGCCTCACCTTGCTCCCTTGATGCCGTAGTACTGGAGCCGACGGTACAGCGCGCTGCGCGACAGGCCCAGCCCCTTCGCCGCCTCGCTCACGTTGCCCTCGTGCCGCGCCAGCGCCCGCTCGATGAGGTAGCGCTCCACCTCCTCCAGCGTCATCTCCTCCAGCCGCGACAGCCCCTCACGCCCCGCCCGGCGGAGCAGCAAATCCTCCGCCGTCACCTCGTCGCCCACCGCCATCAGCAGCGAGCGCTCCACCGCGTGCTCCAGCTCGCGCACGTTGCCCGGCCACGGATAGGACAAGAGCGCCTCCAGCGCCCCCGCCGACATCCGCACGTCATGGCGCCCGTAGCGCTTGCCGTGCTCGGCCAGGAAGTGCGCCGCCAGCAGCGGGATGTCCTCGCGCCGCTCACGCAAGGCCGGCAGCGGCACCTCCACCGTGTTGAGGCGGTACAGCAGGTCCTCGCGGAAGCGGCCCTCAGCCACCGCCTTGGGCAGGTCCACGTTCGTCGCGCTCACCACCCGCACGTCCACCCGCCGCGTCTTCGACGAGCCCACCGGGTGCAGCTCGCCCGTCTGCAGCACGCGCAAGAGCTTCGCCTGCTGCGACAGCGGCATGTTCCCGATTTCGTCCAGGAACAGCGTGCCGCCGTCCGCCAGCTCGAAGCAGCCGATGCGGTCCGTCTTCGCGTCCGTGAAGGCGCCCTTCACGTGGCCGAACAGCTCGCTCTCGAAGACCCCCTCCGACAGCCCGCCGGAGTTCACCGCCACGAAGGCCCGGTCCGCGCGCGTGGAGGACGCGTGCAGCAGCCTGGCCACCACCTCCTTGCCCGTGCCGTGCTCACCCGTCACCAGCACGTTGGCGGCCGACGGGGCCACGCGCTCAATCATGCGGCGCACCGGCATCATCGCGCGCGACTCGGAGACCAGGTTCGGCAGCCCACCCTGTTCCCGGCGCAGGTGCTGGTTCTCCTCCTCCAGCCGGCGGCTGCGCTTGAGCGCGCGGCTCAGCTCCAGTTGGGTGCGCAGCGTGGCCAGCAGCCGCGTGTTGTCCCACGGCTTCTGCACGTAGTCGCGCGCGCCGCCGCGCATGGCCTCCACCGCGCCCTCCACGCTGCTCCACGCCGTCATCACCACCACCGGCAGCGACGCGTCCTGAGCGCGGATGCGGCCGAGCAGGTCCATGCCCTCCTTCCCGGACGTCGTGTCGCGCGCGTAGTTCAGGTCCATCAGGACCAGGTCCACGTCCTCGGCCTCCAGCGTGGCGAGCGCTCCCGCGGGCGACTGCGCGGTGACGACGGTGTGTCCGTCACGCTTGAGCAGCAGGCGCAGGGCCTCCAGCACGTCGGCCTGGTCGTCGGCAATCAGGATGCGCGAGGGCCTCGCCGCAGCCACCGGGGCCGGTGGCGGAGGAACAGGGGTGGGAACGGAAACGGAGAGTGATTCGGACACGGAGGTCATCCAGGAGAAAGAGAGTGCCAGAAAGGAAGGGACTCAGCCGCGACGAAGCACCGACGCGGGGTCCACGCTCGCCGCCCTGCGAGCCGGAAGCCAGCTCGCCAGCCAGGCGGTCCCCAGGAGCAACAGCGCCACGCCCGCCAACACCGGAACATCCAGCGCGCCCATGCCATACAGCAGCCCTTCCATGATGCGATGGGCCGCCAGCGCGCCCACCAGGCCCAGGCCCAACCCCAGCCC
>NZ_SRLW01000592.1:0-1965 GCF_006518215.1 Myxococcus sp. AB025B | reverse complement strand
CGAGGGCCCCTGCCCCACCACCTCGATGACGTACTTCTCGATGCCCCGGATGAACTCGTCGAGCTGCCCTTCGCCCCGCTCGATGCGCTGGAGCCACGCTTCCCACTGGCCCGTCATCGCCGGCGTCTTCACGTCCGGGTGCACCACGTGGATGAGGTTCAGCCCCTTCTCCGTCGCCTCCAGCACCTTGCCCTTGCGGACCAGGTACTCGCGGTCCAGCAGCACCTCGATGATGGCCGCACGCGTGGCGGGCGCCCCCAGCCCCGTCTCACGCATCGCCTCCGCCAGCTCCTTCTCGTCCAGCAGCCGGCCCGCCGTCTCCATCGCCGTCAGCAACGTCGCGTCCGTGAAGCGCGGCGGCGGACGCGTGCGCTTCTTCACCGCCTCCACGTCCTCCACCGTCTGCGGCTGTCCCCGCGCCAGCCCCGAGGGCAACGACTGCGAGTCATCCTCCGCCTCATCCTCCTCGCCCTTGCGCGCGTCCGACTTCGGCTTCGGCGCCTTCTTGCCTCCACCGATGTCCAGCACCTTCCAGCCGATACGCTCCACCTGCGTGCCCGTGCTCTGGAAGCGGTCCACCACCGGCACCGCGCTCGTCGGCCCGGGCGACGTCACCGCCGTCACCACCGTGGTGACGCGCCACACGTGGTCCTCGTGCCACGCCTGCAACAGGCGCCGGCACACCAGGTCGTAGATGCGCTGCTCGTCCGAGGACAGCCGCAGCCCGTGCGGCGACGTGGGCGTGGGGATGATGGCGTGGTGGTCCGTCACCTTCCCGTCGTCCACGTAGCGCCGCCCCAACGGACGCACGCCCGTGCCCGGCGCCAGGTCCTCCTCGTAGGGCCCGCGCACCGTGCCCACCACCTCCGGCAGCGTGTCCGCCACCGTCTGCGACAGGTGCCGGCTCGACGTGCGCGGATAGCTCAAGAGCTTGTGCTTCTCGTAGAGCGCCTGCGCCACCTCCAACGTGCGCTGCGCGCTGAAGCCATACAGCCGGTTCGCGTGGCGCTGCAGCTCCGTCAAGTCGTAGAGCAGCGGAGGCGCCATCTTCTTCTCCTCCGCCTCCAGCGATTCGATGGTCGCCTGCCCCCGCTTCACGCGGTCGATGATGGCCTGGGCCTCCACCCCGTCCGCGTCCAGCCGGCGCGCCTCGCGCACGCCCTCCATCCCCGGGGGAATCACCGGCTTGCCATCCGGCCCCGAGCGGAACCACGTCCCGTCGTACCGCGCGCCCGGCGCCACGTCCTTGCTCCGCGGCGCGAAGGTGGCCACCACCTCCAGGTAGTCGCGGGGCACGAAGTCGCGGATGGCCCACTCCCGCTCCACCACCATGGCCAGCGTGGGCGTCTGCACCCGCCCCACGCTCAACATCTCCCCCTGCCCGCCATGCGCCAGCGTGTACAGGCGCGACAGGTTCATCCCCACCAACCAGTCCGCCCGGCTGCGCCCCATCGCCGCCGCCGCGAGCGGCTCGTACTCCCGCCCGTCCTTCAGCTTCTGGAAGCCGTCCCGGATGGCCCGCTCCGTCAGCGACGACACCCACAGCCGCCGCACCGGCTTGCGACACCCCGCCGCCTCGTAGATGTAGCGGAAGATGAGCTCGCCCTCGCGGCCCGCGTCCGTGGCGCACACCACCGCGCCCACCTCCGGCGAGGTCAGCACCCGGCGCACCACGTCGAACTGCGAGCGCGTCTGCTCGGAGACCACCAGCGGCCAGCCCTCCGGCAGCATGGGCAGGAGCGCGCGGCTCCACTTCTTCCAGTCCGGCCTTATCTCGTGCGGCTGCGCCAGGCCCACCAGGTGGCCGATGGCCCACGTCACCACGTAGCCGTTGCCACGCAGGAAGCCGTCACCCCGCTCCTGCGCGCCCAGCACCCGCGCGATGTCCCGCGCCACGGCTGGCTTCTCCGCCAACACCGCCAGCAGCGACGAGCGCCCCGCGCCCCGCGCCGCCGCGCCCTCCCC
>NZ_SRLW01000591.1:0-1980 GCF_006518215.1 Myxococcus sp. AB025B | reverse complement strand
GGATGACGGAGCGCGCCGGCTCCTCCGCGAGCCAGGGCTCGAGGGGCTGGGACTTCGAGCGGCGAAGGGCCTCCTCCATGTCATGGAGGAGTTCGGCCTGGGCGCGGTCCCTGGCGGAGCGGAGGGCCTCGCGGCTCTCGCCATGGAGGGGGAGGCCGGATTGGGAGGAGGCCGCGAGCGGCGGGACGTTGGAGGCGCGGGATGAGGAGGGAGGTGGGACTTCCTCGACATCGTCGGCGGGGATGATGTCGCCAACGTCGAGCATCAGCTCGCCGATGTCCTCCTGGGTGGAGGCCGTGGGGGCTGGGAGTTGGAGGGCCTGGGTCTCCGCGAGGCGGGCCTGTTCGGCCTGGTGCTGTTCTTCCGCGAGGCGGGCCTGTTCGGCCTGACGTGCCTCTTTCGCGCGGCGGACCGCGTCGGCCCTGCGACGCTCGACCTCGAGTCGGAGCTCTTCGGCGCGACGGGCTTCTTCGGCGAGGCGGGCTTCCTCCGCGAGGCGCTCGTCCTCTTCACGAAGCCGAGCTTCTTCAGCAAGGCGAGCCTCTTCGGCTACGCGGGCCTCCTCTGTGAGACGCTCCTCTTCGGCCACGCGGGCTTCCTCTGCCTGCCGGGCCTCTTCTGCAGCGCGAGCCTCTTCTGCCACTCGCGCTTCCTCAACGAGACGAGCCTCTTCAGCCCGACGTCCTTCCTCTTCACGAAGGCGAGCCTCTTCAAGCTGACGCGCTTCCTCCGCACGAAGCCGCGCCTCTTCAGCGAGACGGGCCTCTTCAGCCAACCGAGCCTCTTCGGCCAGGCGAGCCTCTTCAGCCAATCGCGTTTCTTCCGCGAGGCGGGCCTCTTCGACAAGGCGGGCCTCTTCGGCCCGCCGCTCCTCCTCCGCACGAAGCCGGGCCTCTTCAGCGAGACGGGCCTCTTCAGCGAGGCGGGCCTCTTCAGCGAGGCGGGCCTCTTCAGCCCGACGCTCTTCATCTGCGCGGAGCCGGGCCTCTTCAGCGAGGCGGGCCTCTTCAGCCAGTCGCGCCTCTTCAGCGAGACGCGCCTCCTCCGCAGCGAGACGAGCCTCTTCGGCGAGACGAGCCTCTTCGGCCAGTCGCGCCTCTTCGGCCCGACGCTCTTCCTCCGCACGAAGCCGGGCCTCTTCGGCGAGACGAGCTTCTTCAGCGAGACGAGCCTCTTCAGCGAGGCGGGCCTCTTCAGCGAGGCGGGCCTCTTCAGCGAGGCGGGCCTCTTCAGCGAGGCGGGCCTCTTCAGCCAGTCGCGCCTCTTCGGCCCGACGCTCCTCCTCCGCACGAAGCTGGGCCTCTTCAGCGAGACGAGCCTCTTCAGCGAGACGAGCCTCTTCGGCGAGACGAGCCTCTTCGGCCAGTCGCGCCTCTTCGGCCCGACGCTCTTCCTCCGCACGAAGCCGGGCCTCTTCGGCGAGACGAGCTTCTTCAGCGAGACGGGCCTCTTCAGCGAGACGGGCCTCTTCAGCGAGACGAGCCTCTTCAGCCAGTCGCGCCTCTTCAGCCCGACGCTCTTCATCTGCGCGGAGACGGGCCTCTTCAGCGAGACGAGCGTCTTCAGCAAGACGGGCCTCTTCAGCCAGTCGCGCCTCTTCAGCGAGGCGGGCCTCTTCGGCCCGACGCTCTTCCTCCGCACGGATGCGGGCCTCTTCAGCGAGACGAGCCTCTTCAGCCAGTCGCGCCTCTTCGGCCCGACGCTCTTCCTCCGCACGAAGCCGGGCCTCTTCGGCGAGACGAGCCTCTTCAGCGAGGCGAGCCTCTTCAGCGAGGCGGGCCTCTTCAGCGAGGCGGGCCTCTTCAGCCAGTCGCGCCTCCTCCGCACGAAGCCGGGCCTCTTCAGCGAGACGAGCCTCTTCAGCGAGACGAGCGTCTTCAGCAAGACGGGCCTCTTCAGCCAGTCGCGCCTCTTCAGCGAGGCGGGCCTCTTCGGCCCGACGCTCTTCCTCCGCACGGATGCGGGCCTCTTCAGCGAGAC
>NZ_SRLW01000590.1:0-1953 GCF_006518215.1 Myxococcus sp. AB025B | reverse complement strand
GTTACTACGCGTCTCGTGGGCTCGGAGATGTGTAGAAGAGACAGGGGTGGACGAGGTCCTGGGGCGGCTGCCCCCGGTGGACCAGGCCGTGTTGCGCCAGGCCATCCTCCCGGTGGCCTGGTATCCGCTGGAGCTGAACCTGCGGTTGGACTCGGCCATCGCGGAGGTGCTGTCGCCGGAGGACGAGGGGCGGGCCTTCATCGACATGGGCCGCTCGTCCGCGGACGAGGCGCTGCACGGGGAGCAGAGCGCGTTCATCCGGCGCGGAGAGCCGCACTTCCTGTTGAGCCAGGCGCCGCGCATCTACCGCTTCTATTACGCGGTGGGCTCGCGCACGTACGAGTCCACGGGGCCGCGCTCCGCCATCCTGCGCACCTTCTGCGCGGAGAACGTCACGGAGGCGGACTGCCTCACCATCATCGGCTGGCACGAGCGGGCCATCGAGCTGTCGGGCGGGCTGTCGCCGCGCGTCACGCATCCGATGTGCCGGGCGCGGGGCGCGGCCCACTGTGAGTACCACTGCGCCTGGGAGTGACTCAGGCGGCCGAGTCGTACGCGGCCGTCATGGGGTGGGACTCGAGGTAGGCGAGCACGTCGTCCAGGTGGCGGTACACGCGCACCTCGTGACGGATGATGTCCTCGATGCGGCCCTCCGGGCCGATGATGAAGGTGACGCGGCGGTCCACGCGGAGCACGGGCCAGAGGACGTCGTAGGCGCGGCTGATGACGCGGTCCGGGTCTCCGAGCAGCGAGAAGTGGATGTCCTCCTTCTCCGCGAACGCGCACTGGGTGGCCTGGGTGTCCACGGAGACGCCGACCAGCTCGGCGCCCAGCTCCTGCAAGTGCAGGTGGTTGTCGCGGAACGCCCGGTTCTCGATGGTGCAGCCGAGCGTGAAGGCCTTGGGGAAGAAGAAGAGGACGACGCGGCGCCCTCGCAGCGCGGACAGGCTCAGGGGCACGCCATGACAGTCGATGGCGACGAAGTCAGGCGCGAGGTCTCCGATGGCGAGCATTCCGGCAGCTCCCTTTCTGGTGGCCGCGACGGTCCACCGGTACCACGTCTTCGGTGCGGGGCTGGGTGACGATTGCTCGCCAGCTCCCGCCGCGTTCGCCCCAGGACGGGACGACTGTGTCCTTCCCGAGTCCCCGGGAGGGCCGCGTCCTGCATCGCATGGTTGATGTCGCCGGGGTGTTAAGAACTGTTGAGGAGTGCTATCCGCCCGGGCGTGTCGAGCGAGCGAGTGAGTTCGTCCGGGCTGGCCCGGGCCATGGGCGTGACGCGGGTGGCGCGGGTCACCGGGTTGGACCGCACGGGCGTGGAGGTGGCCTGCGCGGTGCGTCCAGGGGGCCATGTGCTCCAGGTGTGCAACGGCAAGGGGCTCACGGCAGACGAGGCGGCCTGGGGCGCGCTGTTCGAGACGGCGGAGCTGTGGGCGGCGGAGACGGTGGCGCCGGGGCGGCTCGCCTGGGGCTCCTTCGCGGAGCTGGAGGGACGGCTGGGGACGTTGTGGGGGGCACAGGCCCTGGGCTCCGCGGGCGCGCTGGTGGAGCCGAGGTTGTGGGGTGAGGGTGTCCGGTGTGCGTGGCGCGAGGCCACGGAGCTGGGCTCGGGGCGGAGCGTCTGGGTGGCCGCGCAGGGGGTGCACGTGACGCCTCCGGGGGGCGTGTCGCTGGGGCCGGTGTCGGTGGCGTGGACCAGCAATGGCTCGGGCGCGCATCCGGAGCCGGCGCGGGCGCTGCTGCATGCGTTGCTGGAGGCCACGGAGCGGGACCAGCTGGCGCGGGTGTTCCCCGAGGGGTGGACGGAGGAGGCGGTGCGGGGGCGGCTGCTGCGTGGCGCGGAGCTGGCGCGCTCGGCGCCGAGGACGGCCGCGTTGGCGGAGCGTCTGCGGGAGCGTGGCTTCGGGGTGTACCTCTTCGATGCGACGCCGTCCGCGCGGACCGCGGGGGCGG
>NZ_SRLW01000058.1:0-40199 GCF_006518215.1 Myxococcus sp. AB025B | reverse complement strand
CCCCATCGTCCCCGAGGGCGTCGAGCCCCCGCGCGGCCGCCGCAAGACGCCGAACATCGTCACCGGCCCCGCCGCGCCCGTCGCCGCGCTGCCCGAGTCCACCGAGCCCGTGGCCCCGGCGCCCGCGCCCGTCATCTCCCTGCCCCAGCCTCCGCAGGCCGCGGCACCCCAGCCCGCGCCGGCCGCGTCCGCGCTGGCGCGCATGCCGCTCATCGTGGAGCCCAAGGCGCCGCCCAAGCCCACCGTCAAGAAGACCCAGGACCAGTTCGAGTTCGTGGGTGACCGCAAGAGCTTCTCGCTGCCTCCGCTCGACGTGCTCGAGTACGACAAGAAGGAGCGCTCGGAGCTGGACAAGGACGCGTTCCTGTCCACGGCGGAGAAGCTGCGCGCGAAGCTGGCCGACTTCGGCATCGTCGGCGAGGTGGTGGAGATCCGCCCCGGCCCCGTCGTCACCATGTACGAGTTCCTGCCGGGCCCCGGCATCAAGGTGAGCAAGATCGCCGCGCTCGCCGACGACCTGGCCATGGCGATGGAGGCGATGCGCGTTCGCATCGTCGCCCCCATCCCCGGCAAGGGCGTGGTGGGCATCGAGGTGCCGAACAAGGACCGTGAGACCGTCTATCTCAAGGAGATCGCCGAGCAGGACGCGTTCCTCAAGGGCCCCAGCAAGCTGACCATGTGCGTGGGCAAGGACATCGAGGGCATGCCGTACGTCTTCGACCTGGCCAAGGCGCCGCACCTGCTCATCGCCGGCACCACCGGCTCCGGCAAGTCGGTGGCCGTCAACTCGATGATCATGAGCATCCTCCTGAAGTCCACGCCGGAGGAGGTCCGCTTCATCATGGTGGACCCGAAGATGCTGGAGCTCTCCGTGTACGAGGGCATCCCGCACCTCTTGCTGCCCGTGGTGACGGACCCGAAGAAGGCGGCGCTCGCGCTGCGCTGGGCCGTGGAGGAGATGGAGCGCCGCTACCAGATGCTGTCCGAAGCGGGCGTGCGCAACATCGCCGGCTACAACAAGCTGGTGGAGAGCTCCGCCTCCGAGGTGAAGGAGGTGCTCGCCGCCGCGGAGCCTTCGCCCAAGAAGTCCAAGCCCAAGAAGGTCCTGGTGGTGGACCTGGAGGGCGGCGAGCCCAAGCCCGCGGCCCAGGCGTCGGACGGGCTGGGCGTGGCCGCGCCGCGCGAGGACGTGGAGGACCTGCGCGAGGCGCTGGTGTCCTCCGAGGACGAGTCCGCCTCGGAAGTGCCCGAGGTGGAGGCCGAGCCCGAGGACGACGACGCGGGCGCGCCGCTGGACGCCGCCGCGTCCAAGCCGGAGAAGAAGGAGCTCAAGAAGCTGCCCTACATCGTGGTCATCATCGACGAGCTGGCCGACCTCATGATGGTCGCCAGCCGCGAGGTGGAGACGTACGTGGCGCGCCTGGCGCAGATGGCCCGCGCGGCCGGCATCCACCTGATGGTCGCGACGCAGCGTCCCTCCACGGACGTCGTCACCGGCATCATCAAGGCGAACTTCCCCACGCGCATCAGCTTCATGCTCCGCTCCAAGCCGGACTCCATGACGATTCTGGGCACGGTGGGCGCCGAGGCGCTGCTGGGCATGGGCGACATGCTCATCATGCCGCCCACGAGCGCGCACCTGCAGCGTGTGCACGGCGCCTTCGTGTCGGAGAACGAAATCAAGAAGGCGGTGGACCACCTCAAGGCCCAGGGCAAGCCCGTCTTCGACGAGTCCATCCTCAAGCCGCGCGACGAGGACGTGGAGTCCGGCGGCGAGGAGGACGAGCTGTCCGACGAGCTGTACGACCAGGCCCTCGCCACGGTCAGCGAGATGCGCGCCGTCTCCATCTCCATGCTCCAGCGCAAGATGCGCATCGGCTACAACCGCGCCGCGCGCATGATCGAGCGCATGGAGCGTGACGGAGTCGTCGGCGCCGCCGATGGCGCCAAGCCCCGCGAGGTGCTCATCCGAGGGGTGGGCGACATGCCGGGCGCGGGCGCGATGTAGTCCACCCGCGGCGCACCGTTGTTCTCCCAGGGGGTGTCCGGCTTCGGTCCGGACGCCCCCTGTCCGTTTCCCCTCTGACGCGGGCATCCCCAGCCCGCCCCGACGTGTTCCAGGTGAGTGCCCATGATTGTCGCCATCTCCCGCTTCCGCGCCGCGCCCGAGGACGCCGAGCGCCTGGTCGCCCGCTTCCAGGAGCGCGCGCGCAGGGTGGACGCGCACGAGGGGTTCCTGGGGCTGGAGGTGCTGCGCTCGTTCGAGCGCTCGCCGGAGCTGCTGCTGGTGACGCGCTGGCGGGACAAGGAGGCGATGCGGCGCTATTTCCAGTCGGAGGACTTCCGGAGGGCGAAGGAGGCCAGCGCCGAGCAGGAGGGGGCCACCTTCGCCATGTACGAGGTGGTGGGCACGTGAGGCGCGTATTGGATTCCCAAGCAGGCGCAGGTCGTCTATGGGCGGTGTCCCATGGCTGAACGCATCGCCCTATTCGCCACCACGACCCGAGGCACCGAGGACCTGCTCGCCGACGAGCTCAAGGAACTCGGCGCGCGCCGCATCCGCCAGGACCGTGGCGGTGTGCGCTTCATGGCCTCGCTCGACGAGGCGCTGAAGGTCTGTCTCTGGTCCCGCATCGCCATGCGCGTGCTCTACCCGCTGGGCGCCTTCGAGGCCCGCGGCGCGCAGGGCCTGTACGACGCCGCCCGCGGCGTCCCGTGGGAGGAGCACCTGACGCCCACCACGACGTTCGCCGTGGACGCGACGCTGAAGGACAGCGAGCACAGCCACTCGGGCTTCGTCGCGCTGAAGGTGAAGGACGCCATCGTCGACCGCATGCGCGACGTGGTGGGCACGCGGCCGGACGTGGACACGAAGAACCCGGACGTGAGCGTGGTGGCGCACCTGTCGCGCGACACGCTGTCGCTCTCGTTGGATTTGTGCGGCGAGCCACTGCACCGCCGGGGCTACCGCGTGCGTCCCACCGTGGCGCCCCTCAAGGAGACGCTGGCCGCCGCCATCCTGCGCGCCGCGCGCTACACGGGCGACGAGGCGCTGGTGGACCCGATGTGCGGCTCGGGCACGCTGCTGATTGAGGCGGGCATGATGGCCCGTCGGCGCGCGCCCGGACTCAACCGCGACTTCGCCGTGGAGCGCTGGCCGGAGCTGGGGGCTCGGGCGAAGGAGCTGCTCGCGGACCTGCGCGCGGACGCGCGGCGCGACGAGCGCAAGGTGGAGGTCCCTCTCTGGGGCTTCGACAAGGACCCGGAGGCCCTCGACGCCGCCCAGCGCAACGTGCGCGCGGCCCGGCTGTCCGAGGAGATCACCCTGGCCGAGGGCGACGCGACGAAGCTGCCGCCGCTGCCAGCCTCCAGTGGCCTCATCCTCACCAATCCGCCCTATGGAGACCGCATCGGCACGGGCGGACAGAAGGGCATGAAGAGCTTCTATTACAAGCTGGGCGAGTCCTTGCGTGTGCCCGGCTGGCGCGTCTGGGTCCTCAGCGGCAACCCGGCCTTCGAGAGCGCCTTCCACGCGCGTCCGTCGGCGCGGCGCGACCTGATGAACGGCCCCATCGACTGCACGCTGCTCGGCTACCGGCCCTCGGGCGGTGGCGGCGAGGACTCAGAAGCGCCGCTCGGTGCGTCGCATGAGCCGGTGGATGTTGCTCCGGTGCGTCCACAGCATGAGGGCGAAGAGGACCGCTGAGAGGCCCGCGTACTCGGGCGCGCGGGCGGTGAGGGCGGACGTGCCCACCGCCGTCGCCCCCGCCGCGAGCGAGCCCAGCGAGCTGACGCGCCACACCGCGAAGATGGCGATGAAGACGAGCCCCGCGGCCAGGGCGGCCTGGGGCACGAGCACCAGCAACACGCCCAGCGCGGTGGCCACGCCCTTGCCACCGTGCAGCTTCAGCCACACCGGGAAGACATGGCCCAGCACGGCGGCGAGCGCCACCAGCACGTGCACCCCGGGCAGCTCCGGCACCAGCCTCATCGCGAGCGCCACCGGCAGCGCGCCCTTCACCGCGTCGAGCACCAGCACCACCGCGCCCAGCTTCTTGCCCGCGACGCGGGTGACGTTGGTGGCGCCGATGTTGCCGCTGCCGCTCTGGCGCACGTCCACGCCGCGAAGCCACCGCGTCAGCAGGACACCGAAGGGGATGGAGCCGGCGAGGTAGCCCAGCAGGACGAGCGCGAGAGTCACGACCCCACGCTATAGCAGCAGGTGGGGGAAGCGCGTCTTCACCACCACGTAGGCGTAATTCACCAGGACGATGACGGGCATCGCCACCTGGAACGCCTTCCACTCCCGAAGCGAGAGCTGGATTTCGGGGATGGGGACCGCGAACACCAGGTGCACCACCATGGCCACGGCCGCGAGCGCGAACAGCAGGGCCGCCACGGTGCCCAGGGGGTTGGCCTCCCACGCGCCCACGAAGTTGAAGTGGGCCACGCGGTCCGCCACGCGGGTGAGGCCACAGCCGAGGCAGGGCCAGCCCGTCCGCTCGCGCAGCACGCAGCCCCAGAACGGGATGAGCTTCGCCACCGGGATGAAGCGGGCGACGAGCAGTCCCGCCAGGCCGATGAGGCCCAGGTAGTCCACCGTGCCGAGCCGGCGGTTTCGAGGAGGGAGGAAGACCTTCATGGGCTGCGCGCCCCGGGGTGTGCGGGAGTCACACTCTAGTACGGGCGCCGCCTTGCCGGGGCAACGAGTTTTGACTAAGCGGGCAGGTCATGAACTCGCTCCGCACGTCCCTGATGCTGCTGGTCGCTGTTCCCCTGGTGGCCTTCGCTGGCGACAAGACGCCCGCCAAGGGAAAGACGGCCGACAAGGCCGCGGCCGCCGCCGACTGTCACCACCCGGCCGACAAGGCCGCCGCCGCGCCCAAGCCCGAGGCCGCGAAGGACGACAGCTGGAAGCTCACCCGCGGCGAGGCCCTCAAGGGCGCCTCCGAGGTGAAGCTCGCGGACCTGCTCTCCAAGCCCCAGGCCCACGACGGCAAGACGGTGCGGCTCGAGGGCACGGTGCGCAAGGCGTGTGAGAAGAAGGGCTGCTGGATGGAGCTCGCCCCCGAGGGTCAGGCCAAGGGCCCGGGCGTGCGGGTGACGTTCAAGGACTACGGCTTCTTCGTGCCGCTGGACTCGGCGGGCTCGCAGGCGCGCGTGGAGGGCGTGGTGAAGGTGGCCGAGCTGAGCGAGGGCCACGCGGCGCACTACGAGGCCGAGGGCGCCATCGTCCCGCGCGGCGCGGACGGCAAGCCGCGCGAGGTGCAGTTGGTCGCGACGGGCGTCGAGCTGCGCCGGTAGCACATGGCGCGCAGCTTCAGCATGAAGGGCGTGCAGGGCGCCGCGGACCGCGCCGTCCAGCACGCGAGGGCGTGGTTGCTGGAGACGGAGCCGGGTTCGCGCGTGCACGACGTGCAGTCGGACCCGCGCTTCCAGCATCGGGGCGTGGACCTGCTGTGGGAGCTGCCCTCGGGAGAGGTGCGCGGTATCGAGGTGAAGGGGGACCGCAACGCCACCCGGAAGCGGTACTTCTTCGAGCTGGTGTCCAACCTGGAGAAGGACACCCCGGGCTGCTTCCTCTACAGCGGCGCGGACCTGCTGGTGTACGTGTTCCTGTCGCAGGGGGAGATGCACGTGTTGCCGCTGCGCGCGGCGCGCGACTGGTTCCTCCCGCGCGCGAAGGAGTATCCGCTCAAGCACGCCTTCACCCAGACGGGCGCCATCCGCTACACGACGGTGGGCGCGGTGGTCTCCACGCGCGACGTCATCGAGGGCGTGCCCAACGTGCTCAAGATTCCCCTGAGGCGCTCGACGCCGCTGCGAGCCCAGGAGGAGTCCACGACGCCCGAGGCTCCGGGCGCGGCGGCCATGCCCACGAAGCAGGGCGAGCTCGAGGAGGTGGCCCCGGTGAAGACCGCCCAGGAGGACGCGAAGCCCGCGCCGAAGAAGCGGGCGCGGCGCCGCAAGTCCACGGACGCCTCCACGAGCAGCGGCCCGGGCACGTCGGAGTGACGGGGCGCTCACGAGCCCAGCGCTGACCTGTCAGCGCGTCCTTCCTCGAGCCCTCGCGCCGTCACGGCGCGAACTCACGGCCTGTGACGGCAACGAGCGGCGTGGGGTGACGCTGCTCGTGTGCAGTCTCGCGCCAGGGACCTGGCCCTCAAGCCCACGCGGCAGACAGGTAGAAGCCTCACATCCTGGCGGCGACGAGGGTTTCCAGATGACCGCGGTCGTACGCGGCCTTGAGCCCGTGACTCGGGCACGACGTCTCGGCCCATCAAGCTCGTGCGCCAGTCGGGATGAAGACTCACGCCATGGCGCGGCGACGAGGGGCTCGCGAAGACCTCGGCCATGCTCCGCCTCGAGCCAGCCACTCGGGCACGGCGTCGCGGACCTCGAGCCCATGAGACGAGCTGGGAAGACACGGCCCATGTCGCGGCGACGAGGGTGCTCGGGGTGACCGCAGCCGTACCCGGCCCCGGGCCAACCACTCGGGCACGGCGTCGTGGACCCGAGGTCCGCGCGCCGTGCCGGAGGTCCTGCTCACTACCGGTGACGGTGACGGTTGTGACCGGGGTGGATGCGGTCGTGCTCGGACTCGAGCCGCTCGGCGATGCGCATCAGGTCCAGCAGGGCCACGCGGTCGTTCTGCGCCTTGTAGATGTGCTCCAGGCGCGGCATGAGGTCCAACGCGAGGTGCAGGTCCTTGTTCTCCTCCGCCCACGCCAGCAGCGTCCGGGCGGCCGTGGCGGCCACGCCGTGCGTCTGGAGGTGGATGAGGCCGTCGACGGCCAGGATGCGGGCAATCGGAGAGCGGCTCGTGTCCTCGGACAGCTTGACCAGGTCCGTCGCCGCCTCGTCCTTCTCGCCCTTCGCGGCGCGCACCATCGCGCGCGAGATGCCCTTGCGGTCCGGCAGGAAGAACTCCTCCATCTCCGCGAAGGACTCCGCGTGATTCACATGACCCGAGCGCGCGAGCAGCTCCGCGAGCCGGTCGAACAGCTCCGCGTCCTTCTCGGAGAACGGCGCCAGCGCCTCCTGCATGAAGCGCTCCTGGGGCAGGCCCTTGTCATCCACGGGCAGCCGCGCGCGCAGGCTGGTCATCCGCTCGAAGGCCGCGCTCACTGGCGCATCCGTCTTGCCGTTGAGCAGCTCCAGCAGCGACTTCATGAGCGACGCCAGCGTGTCCGTCATCTCATGCGGCGCCACGCGGTCCGGCAGCCAGCGGCGCCACAGCTCCACGGGAGCCGCGACGACGAAATCCTTGAAGGGCCCGGTGCCCTTCCACTTCGACTTCCACTGCTGGGCGATGCCCAACGGGAAGGTCGACTCCGACAGCTTCCGGAAGTCCTCCTCCGTCACCGGGATGCCGTAGTGGCCGAGCGTCCCGAGCAGGGCCTCCGTCGAGAACTCCTTGAGACCCTTCTGCTGCCAAGCCTTGTCCACGCGCTGCGTGCTCACCTGGTTCTCCGCTGCCCCTGGGCGCCGGCCATCGGCGCATGCGGTCTTCTAGCGGAACCCGGGCCCACAATGCATGGCCCTCGTACGCCCGCCGTCACGCGGCCGACGGCGCGGGCGCCACCTTCGGAACAGTGGGCCAGAGGGTGGGATTGCGCCGCCCATCCTCCACCCGACGCGCGAGATAGGGCTCACAGCCCCTCGCCTCGAAGGCCTTCTTCCACGCGGAGAAGCCGCCCCCCGCCCGCCAGGCATCCATCGCCGCCAGCCCCCCCTCGGGACCACACTGGGCCAGCATGTACTCCACCCAGGCCCAGCGCGCGGACGTGGGACGCACCTCCGCGCGCCCCCGCAGGCCCTTGCGCAGCCGCTCCAGCCGGTTCTCCACCTCGCGGATGCCCGCGAAGGGCGCGCCGTCCAGCGGCGTGTTCCGCTTGGCCACGAAGGGAGCCACGCCCAGCGCCACGGGAAGGATGCGCGACAGCTCCGCCGTGAAGCGGATCAACTCGTCGATGTCCGTCTCGTCCTCGAACGGAAGCCCCACGACGTTGTACACCTTGAGCTGCTTCATCCCGGCGGTCCGGGCATACCCGGCCGCGCGCACAATCTGTTCCTCGGAGTGCTTGCGGTCCACCATGTCCCGCATCCGCTGCGAGGCTCCGTCCGCCGCCACCGTCAGGTTCGTCGCCCCGCCCCGGCGGAGTTGATCCACCAGCTCCTGGGTCAGCCGATCCGCCCGGAGTGACGACACGCCCACCTCGCGCCCCGAGTCCACGAGGGTGCGCAGCAGCTCGACGATGCGCGGGTGGTCCGTCACCGCCGCGCCCACCAGGCCCACCCGCTTCGCGTTCTCCGGGATGAGCGACAGCACCCGCTCGGGCGGCACCGTCCGCATGCCCCCGTTGGTGGTGCGCCGCATGACGCAGTAATGGCACCCCCGCGAGCAGCCGCGCTCCGGCTCGATGAGGAACATCGAGCGCAGCTCCGTGTGCGGCGTGATGATCTGCGAGCGGGCGGGCAGCCGCGAGTCCGTCGCCCGGGCCACGTGGTAGCGCGCTCCTCCCCTGCCCGGGACCCGGAAGCCGGGGATGCGCGCCAGATGATCCAACAGCGCCTCGCGCTCCATGGAGGCCGCGGCCTCCACCAGGACGTGGATCAGCTCCTCGGACTCGCCCTGGACGAGCACGTCGACGAAGGGCTCCAGCGGATCCGGGTTGGAGAACGTCAGAGGTCCACCGGCGACCACCAGCGGATGGCGACCATCCCGACGCTCCTCCGCCAGCACGGGCATCCCCGCGAGCTCCAGCAGCGAGAAGAACCCCGTCAGCTCCAGCTCGTACGCCACCGAGAACGCCAGCATCTGGAAGCTGGAGACCGGGGCCTGGGACTCCCAGGTGAACAGCGGCGTGCGCGTCTTCTTGAAGGCCTCCACGTCATCCGGGAGGAACACACGCTCGGCGGTGGCACCGGGGTGCTGGTGGATTTCCCGGTAGATGGCCTGGAAGCCCAGCGAGCTCATGCCCACGTGGTAGGGGCTCGGGTAGCAGAGCGCCACGCGAAAGGGCGCTTCCTTGTAGAGGGTGCCCTCTTCGTCGTCCAGCAGCGAGCGGACGTGGTGGATGAGTGAGTAACGGCCCTCCATGTGCCTCCAATGGGTACTGCCTCCAAACACCGCGGCCCCGACAATCCACTCCCTGAGGAGGGCTGCCGGGGCCGCGAGGCGCCACCCAGGCGGGTGGCGCTGTTCAGCGATGGACGACTACTTGAACGACGGGACCGGCTTGGACGGCACGCAGATCGCCGTCGTCGCGCTCACCTGGAGGCACTCCGTGGCGAAGTCCGGGTTCAGGTTCGGGTTCGTCGCGCACGAGGTGGCATCGGACGGGTCGCAGGCGACCGCCGGCCACATCGAACGGATGGCGTAGTTCGACGTGCAGCCATTGCGCGTGTACTTCACCTGGCCACGCAGCTGCGTACCCGGCGTCGACGGCGCCGCGTACACCTGGATGTTGCTGAACTCGTAGCTGATGGTCGTCGCCGGAAGCGTCTGGGTGGCCGCGGCGTTGACCGAGGCAACCGAGAGCGTCTCCGCCGTGCAGAACTCATCCGCGTCCGGCTCGGTGTCGAACCGGCCCAGCGCCGTCTGATCCGTGGTCGGACCCGGGTCGCGGTTCGCGATGGACGCCACGCCCTGCGGACGCATGGTGAGCAGCGAGTTGCTCAGGTCATCCGGGTCGCTGAACTTGTAGACGCCCACCAACTCACCGACGGGAGCCCTCTGGTCGCACGCGACGCCGTTGGCATCGACGGGGTCGTCGATGGGGTCATACCGGGTCGCCCAGCTCGCGCTGTCCTGCACGAAGCAGGGAGCCTCGGGCTGGTCGAAGTTGCAACCCGTCAGCAGACCCGCCGTGCCAACAAGGACCATTGCCGCATTGAAGATGTTCTTGGTCATGTGACTTGAAATCCTGGTTCCGTGAATGGCCAGTGACTAGAACGTGTACCGGACACCAAGGCGCATCTGGCGCGGCGGCTGGTAGCTGGTCGGGTTCTTGAAGTTGGGGTTGACGTCGTTCTCGACCGTGCCGAACGGCTCGTCGCGCTCCTCGCCGGCCTGCCACTGGACGTTGCCAGGGAGGTCGGAAGGCTTGCCGCCCGCGATGGGCTGCACGGAGAGCAGGGTGTACGTCTGGTCGACCGTGCTCACGCCCTGGAAGTTGAACAGGTTGAACACGTCCAGGGTGACGGAGATGACGCTGTCCTTGCTGACGCGGTAGTTGACGCCGATGTTGGAGTCAATGACGTTCAGCCAGGGCGTACGACCACCCGCGCCACGGGGGAGGACGAAGGACTCGTCCGGACCGTAGAGCGAGTGCGCGCCGAAGTAGTTGATCGGCGAGCCGGAGTTGCCGCGGTAGGACAGACCCAGGCTGGCGGACAGCTCGTTCGTGAAGTTGAACTCCTTCGCGCCGAACACCTTGATCTGGTGCGTACGGTCGAACGGCAGCGGACCCGTGCGGTTGGCCAGGAGGCTGACGAGGTCGAAGTCCGACAGGATGTTCGGGTCGAGCTGAGCAGTCTCCGGGCGGAACAGACCGGGGTAGTTACCGTTCAGGCGGGACCAGGTGTAGTTCGCCGCGGCGAGCCAGCCATCCGAGAACGTACGGTTCAGGTAGACCGTGACGTTGTCGTAGTTACGCTCCGGCTTCGGGAACTCCTTGGCGAAGCCGCTGCCCGGGTTGCCGAGGAAGTACGACGCACCGTCATCGCGGCTCATGTCCTCGATGACCATGTTCATGTTGCGGTGCGTGTAGCTGGCGCCCACGCGGGTGTTGGCGATGAGCTCGTACTCAGCGCCGACCACCAGCTCGTTGGACGACTGCGGCTTGATGTCCGGGTCGATCGGCTCGTTCTCGACCTTGCCACCCGTGTAGAGGCGGTTCGGGTTGCGGTTGCTCTCGGGCTGAGCGAGCACGTAGGCCGGGTCACGGCACTCCGTCTGCTGGCTCTGGCGATCCGTGGGGTTGCAGCCCGCCTGCGTGTCCGACGCGAGCGCGCGGCGGGCCTCGTAGCGACGCTCACCCGGGAACGCGCGGTCGAGCATGTTCAGGGGAACCTGCTCGTAGTAGCGAGCGAAGTTCACGAAGAACTTGGTGCGGCCGTTGGCGAACGGGTCGACGATGGCGCCGAGGCGGGGCGACCACTGGTTGCCCATGATGAGCGCCAGCTCGCCGTCGCCGCCGTACATCGCCTGCACGTCGTAGCGCACGCCGAGGTTGAGCGTGACGCGGTTGGCGATGGACCAGGAGTCCTGCAGGAAGCCACCGACCGTGGTGCTGGTGGTCTTCGACTGCTGGGTCAGCTGGGTGATGGGGCTGTCGGGCGAGGCCTGGTAGCCGTAGCGACGGTAGTCCTGCACCGCGCCGCCGGAGTAGGGCTGGCCGTTGAGCGTCGCGCCCGCGTACGGAGCGGACTCACGGAAGTACACGCCACCGCCGTACGCCTTGAGCTGGTCGTAGGACAGGAACTCCGCGTCCGCACCGGCCTTCAGCACGTGGGTGCCGAGCGCGTTGAGCAGGTAGGTGGCCTTCGCGTTGAACTGGTAGCGATCCAGCTTCGAGTCGTTCATGTAGCCCGGGCCACCGACCGTGTAGCCGATGACAGGGCAGCGCTCGACCGTGACGGGGTTGCCGTCCTCGTCGACCGTCTCGAACGGGGCGCAGGCGCCCTCCTGCCCGGCGGGCAGGGCCTCGAGGTCCGCCAGGGAGCGCTCGCTGGTGTACTGGAAGCGGGAGTAGCCCGCGAGGCCCTCGGAGGAGCCCAGCTTGCTGCCGTCCGCCGGCAGGGTGGACGCCGTCTGGTGGAACCAGCCGGCCGTCGCGTCGACGAGGACCTTCTTGTCCATGAACGCGCCGCCGTACTTCAGGGCGACGGACGTGGCGTTCGCGTTCGTCTCCGTGAAGGCGAAGTCGCCCGGACGGGAGAAGATCGCGCCCGGCAGACCACCGGACTGCGGGTTGATGGACAGCTTGCCCATGCCACCCGTGGTCGTCGGCGTGCCGTTGAGGGCGAGCGAGACCGTGTGGTCCTGGTTGATGAGGTAGGTCAGCTTACCCATGTACTGCACGGTCCGGGAGTCAGCGTAGTACTGACGATCCGAGCCCGCGATGGGGTCGACGACCGTGAAGCCCGTGTCGTCCGTGACCGTGTTGCCCTGCGCGTCCAGGCGGATGGCGTTGAGCGTGCGGGTGTGCTGGTAGCGCGTGAAGGACGGCGCGAAACCGGCGAAGAACCACAGCTTGTCCTTGAGGATCGGACCACCGAGGGTGGCGCCGAAGTCGCCCATGTTCTTCAGCTCGTTGAGGCCGCTGATGACCGAGCCTTCGGCCCGGATCGTCTTGCGGGTACCCTCGAACGTGCCGGGCGTCCAGTTGGCGAACACGGAGCCGTGGAACTCGTTGGAGCCCGACCGGGTCACCGCGTTGATGACACCGCCCGTGGAGCGACCGAACTCCGGCAGGTAGCCGCCGGTGATGATGTTCACGTCCTGCACGAACTCGATGCTCATCGGGCTCGCGTTCACGCCGTAGGCCGGATCGTTCGTGGACAGACCGTCCACCACGTAGCCGTTCTCAGGCGAGGTCGCACCGTTGATGGAGACACCGTACTGGTCGTTCTGGGCGCCAGGCGCCAGCTCGGCCAGGGACTCGAAGGAGCGAGCCGCGCCGCTCTTGCCACCCGGACGGGCGACCGCGATGCGCTTGATGAACTCCTGATCCACGTTGACGCCCGTGGTCGTGGAGCCCACGTCGATGGTCGGCGGCGCGCCGACGATCTCCACCACCTCACCGAGGGACTCGGGGAGCAGCTCGACGTTGACGCGGATGGTGCGGTTCAGACGCAGCTGCACGTCCGACCGGGCGTAGGGCTTGAACTGCTCCTTCTCGAACCGCAGGGTGTAAACACCAGGCGGAAGCTGGGGAATACGGTAGTTGCCCTGTGCGTCGGAAACCACGGTCTGCTCACCCTGAAGGTTGGGCGAGGTCGCGGTTACCACCACGTCAGGAACAGGCTGCCGACTCTGGGCGTCGATGATCGTTCCGATCATCGTGCTCGACTGCGCGAAAGCCGCCGATCCATAAAGCAGACCTGCGGCCAGGACAACTCCGGTTTCCCGGAGCACTCGGTTCAAGTGCATACCAGACCCCTCCAAGGTGGGCTGCAACCGAAAATGACTGGGGAAAATATCCGAGGTCGAGCAGTTGTCAATAGACCGTTGCTTTTTGGTAACCAGTGGGGCAATTGCGCGATCACGTCAGTTACCCTTGACCGTGCTCACTTGAACCCGGAACGCGTTTCTGTATGGTGGCGCGCCCTTTCAGCCGGGGGTGGCGTGGTGGGTGTCCACTGGTGAAGAGGAGTCTAGTACATGTTTGATTCAGTCCTTGACCGCGGTCAGGCGCCCAAAGCGCGGTTCGGTGTGGGAACCACCATCTCGGTGATCCTGCATGTGGCGCTGTTCCTGGTGGCCTACGTTCTTTCGACGAGGCCTCCGGTCGAGGAGGAGAAGGAGATCGAGGTGACGCTGAAGGCCACCATGGCCCCGCCACCTCCTCCGCCGCCGCCCCCTCCCCCGGCGGCGACCTCCAAGCCGAAGACGACCCCGAAGAAGCCCAAGAAGCCCGACGCCATCGTCCAGCCCAAGGAGATCCCGAAAGAGGTCCCCAAGGAGGTCGAGCCGACCGAGCAGCCGGAAGAGGCCGCCGAGGAGCCCAGTGAAGAGGCGGTCGAGGGCGGTGTCGAGGGTGGCGTGGCCGGTGGTGTCGTGGGCGGCGTCGTCGGTGGTGTGATCGGCGGCGTGGTCGGTGGACAGCTGGGTGGGACGGGGACGGAAGTGCTGCCGTTCGGCGCGGGCATGACCCGTCCGGAGAAGGTCTCGGGCCCGCAGCCCGAGTACACCCGCGAGGCGCTCGAGTCCCGCGTCCAGGGCACGATGATCGTCAAGTGCGTCATCACCGTGGAAGGTCGAGTGGAGCGCTGCCGAATCATCAAGCCCCTGCCCCACATGGAACAGGCCGTCATGGACGCCCTGACCTCGTCACGTTACAAGCCGGTCACGTTCCAGGGCCGTCCGGTCCAGGTGGATTACACCTTCACCCTGAATCTGAAGCTGCCGCGCTGATCCGGGCGCGCCGTAGAGAAGCACCGCCGACCACCCCGCGCTCGTGAGGAGGAGCGCTCCAAAGCCATGCAATTCACTCTCGTCGAAATCTGGGCACACACGGGCCTCTTCGCCCGTATGATCATCTTCACCCTGGCCATCATGTCGGTGGCGTCCCTGGTCGTGATGGCGGAGCGGATGATCGTCTTCCGCAAGACCCGGTCCGACAGCCGCAACTTCGCGGCCAAGATGGGTGCCATCCTGGCAAAGGGTGACCTGACCACCGCGGCCAACACGAACCTGGGCAAGGACGTGGGCCACCTGGGCCGGGTGATCAACTCCGGTCTGACGGCCTACCGCATCAGCCCCAACAACAAGGACGTGGCGGTGGAGTCCGTGGCCCGCGCGCTCGAGCGCCAGGCGCAGCGCGAGGTGCAGAGCATGAAGCGCGGCCTGGGCCTCCTGGCCACGGTCGGCTCGACGGCCCCCTTCGTCGGTCTGCTCGGCACGACGATGGGTATCGTCAACGCCTTCCAGCTCATGGCGGCGGCCGGCTCCGGCGGTCTGGGCACCATCTCGGCCGGTATCGCCGAGGCGCTCATCACCACGGCCTTCGGTCTGCTCGTGGCGATCCCCGCGGTGATGGCCTACAACTTCCTGCAGGGCTGGGTGGATGCTCGCGCGGTGGACATCAGCGAGTCCTCCAACGAGTTCCTCGACGTCGTGGCCCGCCACCTGGGCGGCGGCGCGCAGTCCTCGCACGCGGCCTGAGCAGTCACCGGCGAGCCCGGGGACGACCCGAGGCCCGCCTCCCGATGTGAACGCGGCTCCTGAACCTCGGGGCCCGCGACGCCACCTTGGGAAGGCGGGCTTCCACCATCCGGAAGCAGGTTAAACGCATGGGAATGTCAGCAGGCCCCAAGGGGGGCATCAAGAGCGACATCAACGTCACGCCGCTGGTGGACGTGGTGCTGGTGCTCCTCATCATCTTCATGGTCGTCACCCCCATGCTCCAGCGCGGCAAGTCCGTGGAGCTGCCCAAGGCCACCGAGATCGAAAAAGAGAAGGGCAAGGACTCGGACCCTCTCTACGTCTCCATCACCCCGGACAAGAAGGTGTTCGTGGAGAATGATCAGGTGGACGAGCAGGCCCTCCAGGACCGCATCGCGGAGGAGCTGGTGAAGGACCCGGGCAAGAAGATCCTGCTCAAGGGTGACAACACGGTAAACGTGGGCGACGTGCGCAGGGTGCTCGACGTGGCCCGCAAGGCCAAGGCGAAGCAGATCGCGCTCGGCGTCGAGGAGAAGAAGTAATGGCCGGCCACAAGCAGCGCCAGTGGGTCAAGCCGCAGTCGGCGCCCAACTCGGAGATCAACGTCACGCCGCTGGTGGACGTGGTGCTGGTGCTCCTCATCATCTTCATGGTCGTCACGCCCCTCCTGGAGAAGGACATCCTGGTGCGAGTGCCGGACACCGAGGTGGAGAACGAGCCGCCTCCCGAGGATCCGAACAACCAGCAGCTGGTGGTCCTGCTGGACAAGGACGGCAGCTACTCCATCAACACGGAGAAGGTGCCCGCGTCGGACTACATCAACCGTCTCAAGCGCATGCTGGCGGCGAAGAAGGCGGACGAGAAGGTCGTCTTCTTCATGGCGGACGACGCGACCAACTACGGGCGGCTCATCGCGGCCCTGGACGGCGCGAAGGCGGCCGGCGCGAAGGTGCTCGGCATGGCGACGGAGCTGCCGTCGAACGCCATCATCCAGGGCACGCAGGTGGACACGGGCACCCCACCGCCCGCCCCCACGCCCTGACATCTCCCTCCCGGAGCCTACGCTCCGGGTTGGAGTCGCGGTTCACAATCAGAAGCTCGTCGGCTAGAGTCCACTCCTCATGGCCGACGAGCTTCTCGTCTTTGAACAGACCATCGAAGCCCTCTTCCTGCGCGCGTTGCACGGGCGGCTGACGCCTGCCTGCAAGCAGCGCCTGAAGCAGGCGGGGCTCGACGTGGACCAGAAGCTGCGTCCCGCCTACTCCTTCACGTCCTGGATGGCGTTCCTGCGCATCGCCGCGGAGGAGCTGTTCCCCCAGGAGGCCGTCGCCCAGGGGACCTGGAAGCTCGGTGAGGCCTATATCGAGGGCTTCCGCGAGACGATGCTCGGCCGCGCGGTGCTGTCACTGCTGCGGGTGCTGGGACCTCGCCGGACGCTCATGCGGGCCACGCAGAACTTCCGGGCGGGCAACAACTACACCGAGTCGAAGCTGATGGAGCTCACCCCCACCCAGTTCGAGCTGTGGATGAACGAGGTGGGCGACTATCCGGACTTCACCGCGGGCATCATCCACGCCGGCCTGCGAGTGGCCGGCGCCCAGGAGGTGCGCGTGGAGCCGTCAGGCTACGACGGCCACGCCTGCACCTACCGCATCAGCTGGAAGGAAGCCTCGGTCTCCTCGGGCGTGGCCGGCAGCGGCGACTCCAAGGCGGCCATGAGGTCCGGGTCCATCAGCTCCCTGTAGATGAACTCGGCGATGAGGCCGGTCACCATCCAGATGGGCAGGATGTAGAGCGACGTCATCTGCCCCATGATGGCGCCCGCGTCGCCGTAGTACCAGATGCGGTAGCCGGTGAGCCGCTCCAGGACCAGGCCGCTGAAGCCCTCGAACAGCAGGATGCCCACGCCATAGACGGCGGCCCGGAGGCTGGCGTGCTGGTAGAGCATCCAGCGGAAGACGGGCTCCACGAAGAAGAAGCAGGCGATGGCGTAGATGAAGAACATCCACAGCGAGCACTGCCCGTAGGCGGTGACGGCGGGGGTGTCCCAGATGGCGTTGAGCCCCAGTCGGTCATCCACCCGCCACTGGAACTGGAAGAGCGAGCCGAGGATGGGCACGTCCCGGGATACGCGCACCAGGTTGTAGAAGAAGATCTCCGAGCTGATGCCCACCATGCCGTAGAGGCAGAAGCGGAACATCGCGAAGGCGACCTTCATCCGCTGACCCCGCTTCATGTCTGCCCGGCGGATACGGACCGGACGACGCCGCTGAATCTCCTGCGACCCCATTTGCGTCATTCCCCCTGCGTTCCCCAACTCCCCACCAAGCTACCCAAGGCGCACCCGCCCTGGCTAGAGGCCCCTTCACTTATCCAGTGAGCATGGAACCCTGGTGTTCCTGGGGATGGGACAGGCATCCGCCCCGGGGGATTGGCTCACCACGGGATTCTCCTCGGAGGGCCGCCGGTACGCGGGTTGCTCCACGCGGAGCCGGGCGATGCGGGAGGGGGACGGATGCTGGCGAGGGTGCGGTCGGGGGCGTTGATGGGCATCGACGCGGTGGTGGTGGAGTGCGAGGTCGACATGGCGCTCGGCCTCCCCTACTTCAACGTGGTGGGACTGCCGGAAGGCGCGGTGCGCGAGTCGAAGGTGCGCGTGGTCTCCGCGCTGAAGAACACCGGCTTCGAGCTGCCACAGAAGCGCGTCACGGTGAATCTGGCGCCGGCGGACCTGCGCAAGGACGGCGTGGCGTTCGAGCTGCCCATCGCGTTGGGAGTCCTCGCGGCGGCGAAGCTGCTCGAGGAGGCGCCCCTGGGGCGCTATCTCTTCGGCGGGGAGCTGTCGCTCGACGGCACGCTCAAGCCCATCAAGGGCGTGCTGCCGCTCGCGGTGGCGGCTCGGGACAAGGGCTTCGAGGGGGTCATGGTGCCAGCGGCCAACGCGGCCGAGGCCGCGCTCGTCGAGGGCCTGAGCGTATTGCCCGTGATGAGCCTGCGCGAGGCGGTGGACCATCTCACCGGGACGCGCGTCATCCCTCCCTTCTCACGTCAGGGTGTCTCGCATCCGGTGGGTCGTGGACGCGCGGAGCCGGACCTGGCGGACGTGAGGGGGCAGCCCGACCTCAAGCTGGCGTTGGAGCTGGCGGCGGCGGGCGGACACAACGTGTTGATGTGCGGCCCCCCCGGCTCGGGCAAGACGATGCTGGCGCGCAGGCTGCCGGGCATCCTTCCGGCGATGACCTTCGCCGAGTCGCTCGAGGTGACGAAGGTCTACTCGGTGTTGGGGCTGCTCAACGAAGGCCACGCCCTGGTGCGCGAGCGTCCGTTCCGCGCGCCCCACCACACGCTGTCCGACGCGGGGCTCGTGGGAGGTGGCCCCCTGGCCCGTCCTGGAGAGCTGTCGCTGGCGCACCACGGCGTCCTGTTCCTCGACGAGCTCCCGGAGTTCCGTCGCAACGTGCTGGAGGTGCTGCGACAGCCACTGGAGGAGGGAATCATCCACCTGGCGCGCGCCAACCAGAACATCAGCTACCCGTGCCAGGTGATGCTGGTGGCGGCGATGAACCCCTGCCCTTGCGGCTACTTCAACGTGCCGGGACACACCTGCACGTGTCCGGAGCACCGCGTGTTCGACTACCACGCCCGCGTCAGTGGCCCGCTGCTGGACCGCGTCGACATCACCCTGCAGACCCGGCCGGTGGAGTACCACCACCTGGCGCGTGCGGAGGCAAAGGAGTCCTCCAGCCGCTACCATCGGGAGCGCGTGGAGGCCGCGCGGCAACGTCAGCGTGAGCGGTACCGGGACGAGCCGAGCGTGCACTGCAACGCACAGCTGCCGTCCCACCTGCTGCGGCGCCACTGCGTCCTGAGCCCCGGCGCCGAGCGGATGCTGGAGCTGGCGGTGCGGCGCCATGGGCTGTCCGCGCGAGCCCATGACCGGCTCCTGAAGCTCGCCCTGACTCGCGCGGACCTGGAGGACCACGGACGCATCGAGGACGTGGACATGCGGCTCGCCATCGACTGCAGGGCGCTGGACCGACGAGGCTGGCTGCACTCGAACACCCACCAGGGAGGCTCCCCTGCCCTTCGTTCAGGCGCGGGCGGGCGGTGGAGACCGCCCGCCGATGAATCCCTGCCCAGTGCCCGAGGCGTCAGGCCTCAGTGGGTCGACGGAGGAGACAGCTCATTCGAGGAGGAGACGAGGCGCGACGCCCCCTCCGTGTCATCCGTGGGGGCCCCCTTCCCGTCCGGCGACGAGGCCACGAGCGTGAGCTGATCCAACCTGGGCGCGGGGCCGGTGATGATTCGGGCCGACTTGCCAAAGGTCAGATAGGAATAGGCCCAGTTGAGCATCACCGCCAGCTTGCTCCTGAAGCCGATGAGGAACATCAGGTGGATGAACAGCCAGGCGCCCCACGCGGGCAGCCCTGTCTGTTTGAAGCGCCGGAAGGCGATGCCCACCGCGTGGCCACGGCCAATCACCGCGTAGGAGCCCCTGTCCCAGTACTTGAAGGGCACCATGGGTTCCCCGCGCAGCCGACGCAGGATGTTGGCCGCCGCGTGCTTGCCCTCCTGCATCGCGGCGGGCGCGAGCCCCGGCACGGGCGTGCCGTCCTCTTGATTGAGCGAGGCCAGGTCTCCCACGACGAAGACGTCCTCGTGACCGGGGACGGTCAACTCAGGCGTCACATGCACGCGCCCCGCGCGGTCCAGCGGAACACCGAGCGAACGCGCCACCGGCGAGGCGGCGACACCGGCGGCCCAAATCACCGTGCGGGCCGCGATGAACTCCGTGCCGATGTAGACGCCCGTCTCATCGATGTTCGTCACCCGGGCGCCCGTGCGGACCTCCACACCGAGCTTCTCCAACGTGCGACGCGCCTTGTCCGTCAGGTCGTCCGGGTAGACGGGCAGGACCTTGCCCAGGCCCTCGATGAGGATGATGCGCGCATCGCGCGGGTCGATGTTCTTGAAGTCGCCCGACAGGGACTTGCGGCTGATCTCCGCCAGTGAGCCCGCCATCTCCACGCCCGTGGGCCCCGCTCCGATGATGACGAAGTTGAGCAGGGCCTTGCGGATGCGAGGGTCCGTCTCACGCTCGGCCAGCTCGTACGCCAGCAGGACCCGGCGTCGAATCTCCACCGCGTCCTCGATGGACTTCAGACCCGGGGCATGGCGCGCCCACTGGTCATTGCCGAAATACGAGTGCGTCGCCCCCGTCGCGATGACGAGGTAGTCGTACTTCAGCTCTCCATCCGAGAGCAGCACCCGCTTCCCCGCGGTGTCGACGCCCGTCACGTCCGCCAGCACCACCGCGACCCCCTGGGGTCCGAGCAGGGCCCGCAGCGGCGCGGCAATCTCGCTGGGGCTCAGCGTCGCCGTGGCCACCTGGTACAGCAGCGGCTGGAAGAGGTGGTGGTTGTGCCGGTCCACCAGGGTGAGACGAACCGGCGCCCTGGCGAGCTGCTGCGCGGCCCGAAGCCCGGCGAACCCGCCGCCGAGGATGACCACATGGGGCATGTCTTCGCGTTGGGTTTTCACGAGCGAAAGGTCATGCCGCCCCCTCCAAACTTCAACGCAAAGCGCCGTGAATTCAGCAGACGGACGAGTAGCCGCTCGCTCATCCTGGAAATCCAGACGAGGGCTTGCCCTCCACCCCACGAGACGCCCGCAGTCCCTCGCGGACGGCTCTCTTCATGTGTTCACAGGGAGTACCTCGCGGCATGCCCGTTGCTCTCTCCCGCGCCGATGCGTCGGGCGTCCCGCTCCGGGGCGACAGGGCGCAGCACGGATTCAAGGACAGGGCGGCGAGGGAGTCGATGAGCAAGCTGACGGAGAAGCTGAAGGCAGTGGCGGCGGCGGTGGCGTCCATCGAGAAGCAGTTCGGACGTGGCTCGGTGATGACGTTGGGCGGGGACACGCAGGAGCACAAGGTCGCGGTGATTCCGTCCGGCTCGGTGGGGTTGGACCGGGCGCTCGGCGTGGGAGGCTATCCGCGGGGCCGCGTGGTGGAGGTGTTCGGCAACGAGTCGTCCGGCAAGACGACGCTCACGTTGCATGCGATTGCGCAGGTCCAGGCCGCAGGCGGCGTGGCGGCGTTCATCGACGCGGAGCATGCGCTCGACATCTCCTACGCGCGCAAGCTGGGGGTGCGGGTGGAGGAGTTGCTGGTGTCCCAGCCGGACACGGGTGAGCAGGCGCTGGAAATCACCGAGCAGCTCGTGCGCTCGGGAGCGGTGGACCTCATCATCGTGGACTCGGTGGCGGCGCTGGTGCCTCGCGCGGAAATCGAGGGTGAGATGGGCGACGCGCACATGGGCGTGCAGGCGCGGCTGATGAGCCAGGCCCTGCGCAAGCTCACGGGCGCGGTGAGCCGCTCGGGGTGCTGCATCGTCTTCATCAACCAGATTCGGATGAAGATTGGCGTGATGTTCGGCAACCCCGAGACCACCACCGGAGGGAACGCGCTGAAGTTCTACTCCTCGGTGCGCATGGAGATTCGGCGCACGGGCAACATCAAGGAGGGAGACGCCGTGGTGGGCTCGCGGGCCCGGGTGAAGGTGGTGAAGAACAAGCTGGCCCCGCCCTTCCAGGAGGCGGAGTTCGATTTGTTGTACGGCAGCGGCATCCACCGCGCCGGGGAGGTGCTGGACCTGGGCGTGGCCACGGGACTCATCGACAAGTCCGGCAGCCACTTCAGCCTCCGAGGCGAGCGCATCGGCCAGGGAAGGGAGCGCGCCGCGGAGTGGCTGCGTGAGCACTCCGACACGATGGAGGCGCTGGCCCGGGAGCTCGCGGGGACACCGCCGCTCCCCTGCCCCTCGCCCGCCGTGGAAGCCGCCGCCTAGACGGAGCCGCTCAGCGACTCCAGGGAGAGCGCCACCGGGTGCTGGCGCTCTCCGGCGCGCACCACCAGCCCGCCATCCGGGCCCGACTCCAACAGCGCCCCGAACTGGTACTGGCCATCTCGCGAGAAGCGCGCCTTGGCCCGGCCCTGCTTCACCCGACACGACAGGACGCCCGCGCCATCCACCTGGAGCGAGTCCAGCTCCAGGGCCTCGGCGGTGCGGTCACTCAAGCGGATGGACACACGTGCGTCCGGCGTGACGTCCACGGTCCGGACTTCGTACGCGGCGTCCTCGACCTGCACGTAGCACCAGTCCTGCCCGATGCGCAGTTGGTAGCGACCCTCGTCGTCCAGGATGAGAGAGGCGTTGAAGAGTTCGATGATTTTCGGGTGCTCGATGGGCTCGTCGTCATGCCACCAGCGCAGGGCGGCATCGAGGCGGATGCCGCTGTCCTCGCGAGTGTGCCAGCGCTTGCCGGCGGGGGGCTGTCCGGTGGGAGGTTGCATGGCTCTTCTCTATCTGCGCGCCCGGCCCGGGGGTTTCAACCCCTCGGGAGGCGGCGCCCTACCAGTTCCGGACAAGCTCCGTGTAGCCACGGAATGCCACCGCGCCCCAGAAGTTCACCAGCACGCCCAGCACCAACGTGCCCATCACCACGCGCTGGCGGAGCGACCAACCCCCGATGGCGAAGAGCAACAGGAGGTAGGGCGTGTAGTCGAGGCTGAAGCGGAAGCCGAACTGCATGTAGCCCGTGTTCTGGTAGAACAGACCGGGCAGCGCGCACACGGCCACGGTGAGCCACAAGGGCCAGTGCAGGCGAGGCCGCAGCTTCGGCACCAGCAGGAAGACGAGCAACGGCAGCGTCAGAAGCAGCGTGAGCCCGCGCGGGTCATACCCGAGCTTGAGCGGCGACAGCGACAGGGAGGGCCACTTGAGGAAGGCGGCCTCCAGGTTGCGCCCCAGGTATTCCCAGTGGAAGAGTCCCCACCGGTCGATGTCCACGTTGACGCGGTTGTTGAAGAGATACGCGTGGCCGAACTCGCTCAGGCGACCGAAGCGATACACGTTGTAGCCGGCGGCGAGCAGGCCCAGGGGCGCGGCCCCCAGTGCGAACAGGCCCACCTTCCTCGCGGCCTGCTTCCAGTGGCGCCCCAGCTCCTTGAGCTGCTGCAAGCGAGGCTCTGGGCCCGGACACAGGGCCTCCAACACGAAGAAGAGCCCCGCGAAGAACAGCGGCGTGCGCGTGAGCGTCGCCATGGAGAAGAACACGCCCGCCAGGACAGGACGGCGGGCCCGCAGCGCATTGCGCACATAGAGGCAGGTGAGGGCCACGCCCATGACCTCGGCGCTGAACCACACCTCGCCACGGATGGCGCAGTAGAAGAACAAGGTCCCGAAGGCGAGCGTCAGCGCGAGCACGACGTTCTCGTCGCGGGTGCGCGCCGTCTCGCCTTCCCGGGCGAGGAAGCGCAGCAACGAGTAGAACAGCGCCACCGCCAGCGCGCCGATGATGACGCCGAAGGAGGTGTCGTTGAACTGGTACCCGTGCAGCGCGACGAAGGGCAGCATCGCCACGGCGGGGAACGACGGGAAGCTCACGAACCAGCGGTCATCGGGCAGCGGCCGGCCCTCGCAGCGGACCTTCTGGCCATTCACCTGCCGCACACAGGCCCAGTCCTCCAGGTTCGGAAGCACCTGGGGGTCCACGTCCAGCCGCCCCTCCAGCCACCCCTGCGCCTGGTAGATGAAGTGCGGCGCGGCGCTCTGACGCAGGAAGCGCTGCGAGCTGAAGCTGGCGAGCACGACGAACGCCACCAGGAACAACAGCACCTCCACCCGGTAGGCCGCGAACCACACGCGAAGGACGGCGCCGAGCGTGCTTCCACTGCCCACGGGCCCAGCCACCCCTTCGGAAACGGCGGGAGCGGCGGGCTCCACGGGCGCGGTGGCGGCGGGCTCGACCGCGGGCGCGGCCTGGGGCTCGGGCATGGACGGCGCGGGGCGCCTGGACTTGGAGCGGCTCATGATTGGGCGGCGGTCAGCAGGTGCTGTCGCAGCATCTCCAGGGTGTGGGAGGCAGCGAAGAGGCGCACGCGCTCCCTGTCTCCGGAAAAGGACATGCGCTCGCACCGCGTGGCGAACCCCGGCCCCGCGAGCGCGCAGTACACGGTGCCCACCGGGTCATCGGGCGTCCCGCCTCCGGGCCCCGCATACCCCGTCACCGCCAGGCCGTATGTGGCACCGCAGGTGGCACGCACACCCTCGGCCATGGCCACGGCCGTCGGAGCGGAGACCGCGGTATGACGCTCGAGCACTTCGGTGGGGACGCCCACCCAGGCGGTCTTCATCTTCTCCGAGTAGACCACCGCGCCACCGATGAAGACGGTGCTCGAACCCGGCACCGCCGTCAGCCGCTGGGCGATGAGGCCTCCCGTGCAGCTCTCCGCCGTGGCCAGCGTGGCCCCGGCGCGCCCCAGCGCCGACAGCAGCGCGGGCGCGTACTCCTCGCCATCCGCGGCGAAGACATGCCGCCCCAGCACGCGACGACACTCGGCCTCCACAGCGGCCAAGGCCTGGTCGGCCTCGGCCTGCGTGGGCGCCTCCACCATCAGCTTGAGGTGATTCTCCGGCGCGTGCGTTCGGAAGCCGAACACCACCCTGGGGTGGCTGGGCGCCAGGGGCGCCACGGCCAGGTCCAGCTCGGACTCGGGGATGCCGACGGTGCGCAGCAGCCGGAAGGCCCGGAACAGACGGCCCGGCCTCGACTCCAGCTCCGCGCGGATGCGCGGCAGCACCTCGTTGTCCAGCAGGGCCCGGTATTCGCGCGGCACCCCGGGCAGGAAGAACAGGCGACAGCGCCCCAGCGTGAGCACGACGAGCGGCGCGGAGCCCGCGGGATTTCGCACCGGCTCGGAGCCACGGGGGATTCGCGCCATGCGCAGCGCGCTGGGATTGATGGGGATGCCCCGCGCCGCGTAGCGCTCGCGCAGCCACTCCAGGACCCGGGCGTCCTCCTCCAGCGGGACCCCGGCGGCGGCCGCGGCACACTCCAGGGTGAAGTCATCCGCCGTGGGGCCCAGCCCGCCGGAGACCACCACGACATCCGCTCGCGCCGCGGCCTCGAGCAGCGTCTGGGTGATGTCCGGTCGGACGTCCCCGACGAGCACCACCCGCTCCACCTTCACGCCCAGGTCGAAGAGCCGGGCCTCCAGGTAGGTGCTGTTCGTGTCCGTGATGAGGCCGGTGACCAGCTCGTCACCCGTGCACAGCAGTTCGACCCGCATGGGGCGCGCATCCTAGCGACAGGCGAGGGCCTCGGCACGGACGGATGCGTCTTCGGGCCCTGCCTTCCAGGCGGGAAGCCGGCCGGGTGTCTGGCAGCCTCCACCCGGGACCCGGCTGGCGAGCGGTCCGAGCGCCCCGGGGCGGGCCAGGCAGGACGTGCTGCCCGGCGGCGCGGGGGCTTCAGCTCAGAGGAAGGCGGGGCCGTTGCTGCGGGGACCTTCGCCGTCCTCGGACTCCTCGTCGTCGTCCTCGTCATCGATGACGCCAGCGACGGCCGCGGAGCCCGCGGCGAGCTTGCGCGCGGCCAGGTGCGTGCGCACCTGCACCGCGGACTCCACCAACCCGAGCGCGAGGTAGGCGCCACAGCAGGCCACCAGCAACCAGGCGGGATGATACTGCGTCGCGATGGCCACACCGGCGGCCACCATCAACATGAACACGGCCGCGCTCTTCCGGTTGGGACGGGTGTCCTTGAAGGTGCGGTAGCGCACCGTCGACACCATGAGCAGCGACAGGCCCGCCACCGCCACCGCCACCGGGACGTAGGCCGACTCGCGCAGAGACTCCCCCTGCGAGGCCACGTGATGGGAGATGATGACCGAGACGAGCATGCCCGCGGCGATCGGGATGGGCAGGCCCACGAAGAAGCTACCGCCCCCCCCGTGGGGATTGCGCGCCGCCAGCACGTTGAAGCGCGCCAGCCGCAGCGCGCCGCACGCGGCGAACGCGAACGAGATGAACAGCCCCGCGAAGCCCAGGGGCGCCAGCGCCCACTTGTAGACCAGCAGCGCGGGAGCCGCCCCGAAGGAGACGACGTCCGCCAGACTGTCCAGCTGGACGCCGAAGTCGCTCTGCGTCTTGGTCAACCGGGCGACGCGGCCGTCGAACCCGTCGAAGAACATCGCGAAGAAGATGGCCAACGCGGCCTGGTAGAGGTGGACCGGCTCCGCCTCGCCCGCGCACAGCGTGATGGCATAGAAGCCACAGAAGATGGACGTGACAGTGAAGAGGTTCGGCAGCACGAACATCAGTTTCCGTAACTTCATCGATCCCTCGACTTCCTCTGATGCCCATGAGTTCCTGGCAGCAGGACGGCCGGAGAACGAACCTTAGCAGGGTTTTATTCGAGGAACCGTCAGACCCAGGGGTCGGCAAGGAGAGCAGGCGCGATGGGAGACGGGCGCTGGGTCGTGTGGGTGCTGGTCGCTGGCCTCGTCGTGGTGCTGGGGAATGTCCTCTGGGTGGCGCTGGTCCGGCGGTGGTACCGTCTACGCACGCCCCTTCCCCAGGCCTTCAAGGCACGGTGCGCGGACGGGTGGGAGGTGGCGGTCCATGTCCGGCGCGCGCCGGTGAGGCGCTTCGAGGAGCCGGTGCTCCTGTGCCATGGGCTGGCGGCCAACCGGTTCACGTTCGACTTCGAGCCCCCCTACTCCGTGGCCCACTACCTGGCCGAAGCGGGCTTCGACTGCTTCAGCGTGGAGTGGCGGGGCACCGGGCACTCACGCCTGCCACCGCGAGGGCGGCGGTACACCGACTTCACCATCGACGACCACATCCTGCAGGACGGGCCCGCGCTGCTGGAGCTGGCGCTGAAGCAGACGGGCGCGAAGCGGGCGTTCTGGCTGGGGCACTCGCTGGGCGGGCTCGTCGGTTATGGGCTGGCCCAGGGGCCGGAGGGCGAAAAGCTCGCGGGGCTGCTCACGCTCGGCGCGCCCGTACACTTCAAGTCCGAGCCGTTCCTGCGCACGCTCATCTCGCTCGGCGTGCGCGCCGCGTGGCCGGCCCGCTTCCGACAGGAGTGGATGAGCGCGAGCCTGGCGCCGTTCCTGGGCTACGTGACGCTGCCCCTGTCCGACCTGGTGGTGAATCCGCTGCACATCCCTCCGCGCATCCAGCGGCAGGTGTACGCGAACATGATGTCGTCGATGAGCCGCAAGGTGCTGCTCCAGTTCCAGGACTGGATCGAGCACGATGCGTTCCGCTCGTTCGACCGCACCCGCGACTGGCGCGCGGGCATCGCCGGGCTCCAGCTGCCCATCCTCGTCATGGGCGGAAGCGCGGACCGGCTCGCCACCGCGGAGAACGTGGAGAGCCAGTTCGCCCTCGTCACCGCGCCGGACCGCACCCTCCACGTCTTCGGCAAGGACCGCGGCGACGCGATGGACTACGGCCACGGAGACCTCGTGTTCGGCAAGGGCGCTCCCACGGAGGTCTATCCCGTCATCCGCGAGTGGCTCGAGAAGCATGCCACGCCGCTCGGCTCCGCCGCCGCGCCCCCGCCGCCCACCTGAGCCGCCGCGTGCCCCCCGCTCAGCGCGGCCCCGGGGCGGGCTCGACCGTTCGCTTCACGCAAGACAGCTCGGTGCCACGCGAGTCCTCGCTGTCCACACGTCCCAGATGGATTCGCGTGGCCCCGGAGCACTCGGCCCCGACGAGGCCCTGGCCGCTCTTTCTCGAGCGGAGGACATCCACGCGGAGGACACCGTCGCCCATGGCCGACAGCGCCGTCCTCGCGCTGTCGCGCACCTCCACGCTCCGGGCATCGAGCGTCGCGAGCGTGTCCGCGAGCAACGCGGCCTGACCACAGCGTTCGAGGTCCGCGTCACGCAGCGCCACGCGTGCGTTCTGCGTCGCCAGCACGCAGGCGCCCGAGGCGCCCCGCACCACCACGCCCTCCACGTCCGCGACGACCTGGCGCAGGTGCAGGGCGTCACCCGTGATGCCGTCCGACGAGTGCACGCGCGACACGATGGCATCTCGCAGCCGCAGGCGACCGCCCACCGCGAGCACCCCATACTCCTCCGCGGTCTCCACACGCAGCCGCCGCACCTCCACCTGCGAGCCCGTGAGCTGGAGCGCGCCGTGGCTGCCGCTGTCCCGCACCACCACGTCCTGCAACACCACGTTTCGCGAGGCGACCACGGCGAGCCCCGCGCGCCCGGCGCCCACGGACTGGAAGCCGCGGACCTCGAGCCGAGGAGACTGCACGACGGAGAGCGCGAGCTCGTGGCCCGCCACACTCACCTCCCGCAGCACCAGCGTGCCCTCCACCACCGAGAACGCCGCGCCTGTTCCCGCCTGGGCCGACGAGCGCCGCACCTCGGCGTGGCCGCCATCCATCCCCAGGGCCGACACCGCGCCCGAGACGACCACCTCCTCCAACAAGGCGGAGGCCTGCGCGCCGCGAACGCGCACGGCCCGGCGGAAGGGGCCCGTGAAATGGATGTCCCGGAGGCGCGTGGCCCTCGGTGACACGGGCGCCACCGCGGCCTCCGGCGGGGCCTCCAGAACCACGCCCACGGTCTCCGGCATGCTCGCCTCGAAGCGCGAGGACTCGGCGTCGAATCGGCCGGCGCGGACCTGGACGCCGCCTCGACGCTGCCCGGTGAAGGACACCTTCTCCGCGCGCACCTGCCGGCCACGCGTCACCTCCACCCCCCAGGCCCCGCCTCGGATGGACAGGTTGCGAAGGAGCGTCACGCCCTGCTCGGCAACGAGGGGGTGAGCCGAGTCCGCGGCGCTTCGTGCTTCCGGGCTCGGCGCGTCGAGGACCGGGGGCTGGACCTTCTGCTCGGTTCCCTCGGCTCGCAGCACCACGGCCTCCGGGCCCTCCGCCACCAGCACCGTGGCGGGCCCCTCGCCCTCCAGCCGGACGCCCTCGGGCAAGGTGAAGCTCCCCCGGTACTCCCCCGCCGCCAGGTGCACCGTCGCCACCCCTGGCCGCCCCAGGGCCTCGGCCAGGGACGACCACGGTCTCTCGCGCGTGCCGTCCCCTGGCCCCGGGGTCGTACCGTCCACCCAGAGCTCCGTCCGCCCGGACTCCGGCCTGGAGACGACCGCGGGCGCCTGGGCCGAGGGGCCCGGACTCCGGCAGGCGCCCAGCGCCAGGATCACGACGGTCGGAAACGTTCGGAAACGCACGAGAGCCAGCAGCCTACCCCATTCCGGCCCCGCCCCGCCCGGGCGCGATCAGCCACACACGCCAAACGATCGGAATCTCAAAGACTTTCTTCCAATCACGATCAGCCAGAATGCTTTTGGCGTGTGATTTCCGCGCGGTGTGTCGGTGGCTCCGACGTGGATTTCCCACTCTGTCTACGCCCGGTGTTTCACCGAGCCAACTTTTCGTCCGGAGGCCGATTTTCCGGCCTCGGAACGCGGTCAGCATTGACAGGGAAAAGAACGATTTGTTACCACCGGTTGGCTTTCGCGCATTCAAGGCCAGACAACGCAGGACGGAGGGGCGTAATGACCAAGGCAGAGCTCGTCGAGGTGGTGGCGGCGCAGACACGTCTCACCAAGAAGTCGGCGGCGCAGATCCTCGACATCGTCTTCACGAACATCGGCAAGGCCGTGAAGAAGGATGCGCGCTTCAGCTACCCCGGCTTCGGCACGTGGTCCGTGCGCTCCCGCAAGGCGCGCAAGATCCGCAACCCCCAGACGAACGAGATGATGAAGCTCAAGGCGTCGAAGACCATCGGCTTCCGCCCGGCCAAGGAGCTCAAGAACTCGCTGTGAGCTGACGCCACCCCGGTCCAGCCCGCGGAGTCCCCGGGACTCGCGCTGGGCCGGGCTCCTCCTCAGGGGCGCTGCCTTCGTGGGTGGCGCCCCTGATGCGTTGCGGGCCTCAAGAGCCCGTCGCGCCGCGGGCCACGGGCGGCGCGCGAGGGTGCTCGTCACCGGCGTCCTCGAGCGCGTCCAGCGGGTCCACCACCTCGCCGTCCTTCCACAGCTCGAAGTGCAGGTGCACGCCCGTGGCCAGCCCCGTCTCGCCCGCGAGCCCCACCGCGTGGCCCGGGTCCAGTATCTCGCCGGGCTCCACCAGCACGCGGGACAGGTGGCTGTAGCGGGTGAGCCAGCGTCCCTCGTGCTGGACCTCCACCTGGAGGCCATGGTCGCCGTTCCAGCCCGCTCGCAGCACCACGCCCTTCGCGGCGGTGTAGATGATCTGCCCCTGCTTCGCCGCCAGGTCCACGCCGAGGTGACGGCGCTGCTCGCCCCGGATGGGGTGCCAGCGCTGACCGAAGACGCTGGTGATGGTGACCGGGTCCACGGGCCAGACCAGCCGGGGCAGGCCGTCCGCGTTCTCCGGGTGCTCGAGCCGGCGCAGCTCCGCCATGCGGACCGCGAGCCGTCCCACCCTCAACACCACCGCCTCGGCGAGCGCACCCGGCATGTCGCCGTACGTCCTGCCGTCCTGCTCCAGCTCGGTCTCCAGGACGCTTCGGGCCTTCGCCACGTCGCGGGCGTCCGTGCGCTCCAGGGCGCGCTCCAGGAAGGCGTCGAGGACGCCGTTCATCACCTCCCAGCCCTGCACCTGTGCCAGCGGCATCGGGCCGCCCCGGGCCACCTTGCGGCGATGGGCGCGGGCCCGCTCCGCGAAGGTGGAGAGGGCGCCCTGCAGCGCCTCGGAGGGCTCCGGCGAGGCCATGCGCGAGAGCGTCCGCGCGGGGACAGGCTGGGGCTCGCGGGGAGCGACCGGGGCGGGCTCGGTGTCGACGTACTCCGAGGTGTCGTAGACCTCGTCAAAGCTCATCTTCTGCTCCGACCGGGTCGAGGAGCAGGCACAGAGACCGAGGAAGGCGAGGAGGGGCAGTCGACGCACGGCCCGGCGAGCGTACCACGCCCCTGCCGCGCGGCATGCCCACCCCGCCCCCGGCGCGGCAGGCAAGGGAGCTCGGCCGAGGGGCGAGAGGGGCCTGGCCTGAGCCCGCGGTGGACGCAGGCAATCGCCTTGTCGATGCCGGTGGCGGACGTGCTCCCCGGTGTCACCCCACGGCACAGCTCGCGCCGCCGGGCGCGGCTCGCACGACTTCAGCGTGCGACGTGCGCACGCCGTGGCCTTATCTCGAGGCCCGTGGCGGACACATTCGCAAGGTGCGGCCCTCCACGGTTCAGCTCGCGCCGCCGGGCGCGGCTCGCGCGCTACATCAGCGCGCGACGCACACGCGCCACGGCCTCGTCGATGTCCGCGGAGGACACATCCAGGTGCGTCACCAGGCGCACCGTGTGGGGGCCGCCCGCGGGGTTCGTCAGCACGCCTTGGGTGCGCAGCAGCGGCACCATCTCCCGGGCCGGACGCACGAACTCGGCGAAGACCATGTTCGTCTCCACCCGCTTCACGTCCACCTTCACGCCCGGCACCTCCGCGAGCCCCGTCGCGAGGCGACGCGCGTTCGCGTGGTCCTCCGCGAGCCGCTCCACGTGATGCTCCAACGCGTACAGCGCCGCGGCCGCGAGGATGCCCGCCTGACGCATGCCGCCTCCCAACCGCTTGCGCAGCCGGCGCGCCTCGCGGATGAGGTCCGCGCGTCCCACCAACGCCGAGCCCACCGGCGCTCCCAACCCCTTCGAGAAGCACACCGCCGTCGTGTCCGTCAGCCTCGCCCATGACGACGCGGGGACCCCCGCCGCCACCTCCGCGTTGAACAACCGCGCGCCATCCAGGTGCACCGCCAGCCCCGCGTCACGCGCCACCTTCACCACCTGGGCGAAGCGCTCCACAGACCACACCGCGCCACCGCCCCGGTTGTGCGTGTTCTCCAGCGACAACAACCGCGTGCGCGGATTGTGGATGTTGTCCTCGCGCACCGCCGCCGCCACCACCTCCGGCGTCAACACACCCCACTCGCCCGGCAAAGGCTGCGGCTGTACGCCCCACAGCGCCGCAACCGCGCCGCCCTCGTAGTGCAGGATGTGACTGCCCGCCTCGGTCAGCACCTCGTCCCCCTGACGGCAGTGCGCGCCGATGGCCAGCTGGTTGGCCTGCGTGCCGGAGGGCACGAACAGCGCCGCCTCCAGACCGAGCCGCTCGGCCACCTTCGCCTCCAGGCGCAGCACCGTGGGGTCCTCGCCATAGACGTCGTCGCCGACCTCCGCCTCGGCGATGGCTCGCCGCATCGCCGCGGTGGGCTTCGTGACGGTGTCGGAGCGAAAGTCGATGGGCTTCATGGTTCTCCCGAGAGTGGACACAGCCGGTGCTTGGGGACCCGGCAAGGGTGACATACAACGGCCGCGTGCCCGGACGTGAGACAGCGGCGGCGAAGCGCGAGCGCGCGGTGAAGGTCATGGAGCGACTGGAAGCCTCCATGCCCGACGCTCGCATCGAACTGGACTACCAATCCCCCCTGCAGTTGCTCGTGGCGGTGATGCTGTCCGCCCAATGCACCGACAAGCGCGTCAACATGGTGACGCCCGCCCTCTTCCAACACTTCCCCGACGCCCAGGCGTACGCCCAGGCCAAACCGACCGACGTGGAGCCGTTCATCCGCACCTGCGGCCTGTACCGCGCCAAGGCGAAGAACATCGTCGCGGCGGCGAAAATCCTCGCCGAGAAACACGGCGGCAAGGTGCCACTCGAGCGTGACACGCTGGCGGAGCTCCCCGGCGTGGGCCGCAAGACGGCGGGCGTGGTGTGCATCCACCTGGGTGGCGACAACGCCTTCCCCGTGGACACGCACGTCAAGCGGCTCGCGTACCGGCTCGGCTTCACCCTCCAGGAGGCCCCCGACAAGGTGGAGGCCGACATGCAGGCCGTCCTGCCCCCGGAGCGCTGGATGATGGGTCACCAGCTCCTGGTGTGGCACGGACGACGCACGTGCTTCGCCCGCTCGCCCGAGTGCGCCCGCTGCGTCGTGGCGGAGCTGTGCCCGAAGAAGGGCGTCGATGCGCGCGCGGCGGGGTCGGAGAAGTCCCCGGCCCCGGCTCGCGTGAAGAAGACGGCTACCGCGAAGCGCCCAGCTCGTTCTCGCGCGAAGCCTTGAGGCGCTTCATCCGCTTGCGGATGAACTCGCGCTTCAGCGTGGAGACGTGGTCCACGAACACCGTGCCGTTCAGGTGGTCCGTCTCGTGCTGCACGGCGATGGCGAGCAGCTCGTCACAGCGCAGCGTCTGCTCGTTGCCGTCCAGGTCCAGGTACTTCACCGTGACGACGGCGGCGCGGTCCACGTCCTCCGACTCACCGGGGATGGAGAGGCAACCCTCGGTGTAGGTCGTCTCGCCCTCCAGGGTGATGATTTCGGGGTTGATCATCGCCAGGGGCTTGGACTCGGGCTGGCGGGGCGTGGTGTCCAGGACGATGACGCGCTGGAGCACGCCCACCTGCGGCGCGGCGAGCCCCACGCCGTCGGCGGCGTACATCGTCTCGAACATGTCCTTCACCAGCGCGCGGACGGAGTCGTCCACCTTCGTCACCGGCTTGGCCTTCTGCTTCAGGATGGGGTCGGGCCAGATGAGGATTTCACGAACCATGCGGGCCGTCTTAACGCCCCCCGCGCGGACGGGCAACCCCGCCCCGGCCGCCGCCCGCCCTTCCCTCGCGCAGGACGTCCACCCCACGTCAGTCGAGCAGGCTCCGTGCATACTCGGCGCGCAGTCGGTCATCCCCCAGGGCCTGGGCCGCCTCGGACAACACGCTGCGAATCTGCTGCGCGCGGTGCTGGAGGGCCGGGTCCGGATGACCCGCGAAGCGCAGGGGGTGGAACTCGGCGGTGAGCAGCTCGAAGGCCCGCTTGACCTCCTCGCCGCCCGCCGTGCGCGCCAGCCCCAGCACGGTGAAGTAGTCCGCGTCTTGAATCTCCTCGAACTTCGACTCCAGCCGGCGCACGTCCAGCTCGGGAGGCAGCTCGTCGGAGTCCTCGGAGCTCGCGGGCTGGAGGGTGATGAGGCCCAGCGTCCTCGCCACCGAGAGGGCCTTCAGCGCCGAGTCCTGGGGCAGCCCCGCCCCGAGCAGCAGCGCCTCCAGCGTGTGCTCGCCGTCCACCTGGGAGAGCAGCTGCAGGTCCCTGGCGGGCAGGCCGAAGTCGTCGGGCGCGAGGTGCAGGTCGCCACGGGTGACGCGGGCGCGCAGGCTGCCGGCGGCCTCGAGCAGGGACTCGGCGGTCAGCGTGTTGCGCAGGGACTCGGCCAGGAGGAACAGGGGCGGCCGGGTGGCGGCGGCGAGCGCCACCTCGTGTGGCACCGGCTCCTGGACCAGGCGGTACAGCGTGGAGGGCTCGGAGAGGGCGTCGAGGAAGACCTGCTCCGTGTAGCGCTGGACCAGGGGCACGGACTCGGACTCGCGCAGATAGCCGCGTCCCCGGAGCGCGTCGAGCAGCGCGCCGGTGGTGGCGCTGCGCACCAGCCGCAGCTCGCCTTCCTGCCGCGCGTCGATGAGGCCATCCGCGCGGGCGCGGTCGATGAGCGACTCACCGGGAGCCGATGAGACGGCGCCCACGAGCAGGCCGTCTCGCAGCCACAGCACGCGCAGCGCGTTCATCACCTTCAGCTCCAGGCGCACCTCCATGCGCGCCTCGCAGAGCCGGAGCACCAGTCGGGCGAGGCCTTCCTGTGTGACGCTGCCGCTGCGCGAGACCGCGAGCTCCGGACGTCCTGGAGGAGCCTCCAGGGGGAGCAGCGCCGCTCGGGCCTGCGCGGCGGCCTCCTCGGCCTCGCGACGTCCCCGCTCCTCGAGCTCCAGTCGCTCCTGCTCGGCGCGGACGCGCTCCTCCGCGGCGTCCTTCTCCAGGCGGGCCTTCTCCTCGCGCAGCGCCTCCAGGGCCGCGCGGGCCTCCTCGTACTCCGTGCGCAGGCGCGCGAGCTCCGCGTCCGTCTGCTCGAGCTGTCCCTGAAGCTGGGTGGCGCGGGCCTCGGCGGCGCTCAGCGCCTGGGCCTGTTCCTCGATGCGCGTCTCCACGGCGGCGCGCTGACGGGCTTCCGCCTCCAGGCGCACCTCCAGGGCGGTGCGGTGACGGCCCTCCGTCTTGGCTCGCGCCTCCGCGTCGACCAGGGCCTGCTCCGCCTTTCGGGCGCGGGCCTCGGCGTCCGCGCGGACCTCGGCCTCGGCGGCGGCTCGCGCGTCCGCCTCCGCTCGCTGACGGGCTTCTGCTTCCGCTCGCGTCTCCGCGACGACTCGCTGCTTCGCGTCCGTGTCCGCTCGGGCCTCGGCTTCGGCGCGCTGACGGGCCTCCGACTCGGCGAGCGCCTGGGCCTGCTTCGCCTGGGATTCGGTTTCCTCGCGCCGCTTCGCCTCGGCTTCGATGCGGGCCTCGGCCTCCTCGCGCAGCTCCACCTCGAACGCGGCCTCGGCTTCGGCGTCCTCGCGCCGCTTCACCTCGGCTTCGATTCGGGCCTCGAGCTCCGCGCGCTGTCTTGCCTCGGCCTCCGCTCTCGCTTCGGCTTCCTGGCGCTGCTTCGCTTCGGACTCGGCTCGCGCCTCCGCGTCCTTGCGCTGCGACTCCTCAATCTCCGCGCGGGCCTCGGCTTCCTTGCGCTGCTTCTCCTCGACCTTGGCGCGAGCCTCCGCGTCCTTGCGCTGCGACTCCTCAATCTCCGCGCGGGCCTCGGCTTCCTTGCGCTGCTTCTCCTCGGCCTTGGCACGCGCTTCGAGTTCCTTGCGCTGCTTCTCCTCGGCCTTGGCTAGGGCTTCGAGTTCCTTGCGCTGCTTCTCCTCGGCCTTGGCTAGGGCTTCGAGTTCCTTGCGCTGCTTCTCCTCGGCCTTGGCGCGAGCCTCGAGTTCCTTGCGCTGCTTCGCTTCGGATTCGGCTCTCGCTTCCGCCTCTTCACGGCGCTTCGCTTCAGCCTCGGCGCGTGCGGCGGCTTCCTCGCGCTGCTTCTCCTCGAACTCCGCTCGCGCTTCGGCTTCCTCGCGCGCCTTGGCTTCCGCTTCCGCTCGGGCTTCGGCCTCTTCACGAAGCTTCGTCTCGGCCTCGACCTTCGCTTCGGCTTCGGCGCGAGCTTGCGCCTGGGCTTCGGCCCGGGCCTCCGCCTCTTCGCGCGACTGGGCCTCCCGCGCGAAGCGCTCTCGTGCCTCGGACGAGGCTTGGGTCTCCAGTTGCGTGAGCGCCTGGACCTCGGCCCTGGCGCGCGCCTCCGCCTCCTGGCGCGCCTTGGCTTCCGCTTCCGCTCGCGCCTCGGCTTCGCTCCTCGCTCGCGCCTCCAGCTCCGCCTGGGCTTCCGCTTCCGCGCGAGCTCTCGACTCCGCCCTCGCTCGAGAATCCGATTCGAGCCGGGCCGCGTCCGCCACCTCCGCCCGGGCCTCGGCCTCTGCTCGGGCCAGGGCCTCCGCGCCCGCCCTCGCCTCCGCTTCGACGAGCGCCACTTCCGCAGACTTCACTCGTGCCTCGAGCGCCTGCCTCGCACGGACCTCCGCCTCGGCTCGCGCCTCCGCGTCGACACGGCCCGCGGCCTCGTCCTCGAGGCGGAGTTCGACCTCCTTCATCGCCTGCGCCGACGCGGCCTCTCGCGTTCCAGACTCCGCGAGCTTCGCCTCCAGCTCCACGAGCCGGGCCTGCGCCTCCGCCCGGGCGAGCGACTCACGGTCAGCGCGCTCCTGCGCATCATCCCGGGCGATGAGCGCCTCGCGGACCTCCGCCTCCGCGCGCGCCAGGGCCTCGGCCGACTGCTTCGCCTGCTCGCGCGCCTCCGACGTCGAGGTCTCCAACAACGCGCGCAGCTCGATGAAGTCCTGCTCTCGCGACTCGATGCGTCCGAGCGTCGCCTTCGCGGCCTCGTCCACGGAGGCCCGCGCGCGCGCCTCGGCTTCCGCGAGCGCCTCCGCCTCCACCAGCCGCGCCTGGAGCTTCGCGAGCTCCGTGCGCAGGGTCTCCGCCTCCGAGCCACTGCGCACGCCCTGCTCGGACTCACGCTGGCGAACCAGCTCCAGCTCGGCCTCGAGCTCCCGCCGCGCACGCGCCTCCCGCGCGAGCGCCGCCGCGTTCTCGTCTTCTCTCGCTCGGGCTTCCTGGAACTGCTGGTCCACCTCCGCCAGCAACGTCGCGTCGCCAGAGCGCTCCTCCTCGAGGACCTCGAGCCGCGTCTGGAGCGCTTGGAGCTGCTCCGTCTGTCGGTCTCGCGCGGTCTCCGCGTCCACGCGCAGCGCGGCTTCGCGGTCCAGGATGGTGCGCAGGGACTCGCTCAGCTCGCGCGCCTCCTGGGCCTGTCGCCCGGTCTCCTGGCGAAGCGCGCGCTCCTCATCCAACGCGGCCTTCAGCGCGTGGACCCGCTCGTGCGCTTCCTCCAACTGGCGCTCGAACTCCTCCCAGCGCGCGCGCAGGGTCGGGTCATCCACGGTGCTCGCCGGCACCGCTTCCGTGGTCTGCTCCGGCGCCGCTCCCACGGAGGGCTCGTTCGGCCCGGGCTCGTCGGGCGAGGCGGCCCTCGCGGTCGCATCCGGAGACTCCGTGTCGGCGTCGAACCACCCCTCGCTCGCGGAGGGCTGCGTCGAAGCAGGCAGCTCGGGCTCCGCGTCGAACCAACCGGAGGAGTCCTCGGGCTCTTCGGGAGACTCGACGGCCCGCGCGTCCACATCCGCTCCCGACGCGGTGGGGTCGGAGGGCTCGACCGTGTCGGCCCAGCCCGCGGCGACGTCCGCCATCGAGGTGTCGGCGTTGGCTCCCGCCGTTCCCCAGCTCACCGCCACGTCGGATGCCGGGGCGTCCGCCCTGGCACGGGTCCAATCGTCGTCGTCCCCCGGCTCCGACTCTCCGAGGGCAGAGGGTGGAGTCGTGGACTCGGCCGACTCCAGTGCATCACCGGAGGGCTCCGGATGCGCTGCTTCCGTCGTGCCCTCTCGAGTGTCGGGGGCGGGCGCCTCCGGGTCGCTGCCGCTCGAGGCCGTGACCTCCGGAGGCGACTGCTTCTCGTCGGACTCGGAGTCGAACCAGTCCTCGCCCACCTGGCGGTCGTTGGCGGACTCGGGGGGCGTGCTCGCGGAGTCTTCGTCCTCGGCGCGGACCTTGGCTTGGAGGTCTGCCTCCAACACGTCCCAGGGCGAGGCAGGCAAGGCCTCTTCTTCTTCGCCTGGCGCTTCGGCGGAGGACTCGGTTGAAGGTGCATCCACGCTCGCGTCGACGTGCGCGGGCAGGGTCGGTTCATCCGACGTCGTGAAGCCCTTCGCGGCGTTCTCGACCTCGGGGTCGGGCGGAAGCTCGGTCCAGGCAGACGCGTCGACCGGCTCGGGTACGCGTTGCTCGGCATCACGCATCGCGGCCAGCTCCGCCTCGGCCGCCGAGAGCGCATCGCCTTGTGGCGCGGGAGCGTCGACGTCGAAGAAGCCCTCCTCACCGAGCTGGGGCAACTGGGCCACGGGCCGAGTGGCGACAGAGACGGGCTCCTCCGTCCAGGCGAGCTTGCCCACCGGCAACGGGGCTTCGCCCCCTCCCGAGGACGCGGCGGACCACTCCGCGGACACGCCTCCCGTGTCAGAACCACTCACGCCATACAGCACGGTCGCTGGACCACCTGCGGCGCCACTCGTACTCCCGGCGTCCGGCGCGGGAGGCCCGAAGCCAGCCGAGAACGTGTCGTCTCCCGCGCCCTCCCCCATCGCGGCGGGGCCCGGAGGCACTCCGTACGCCGTGTCGGTTCCCTCCGCGAGAGGAGCATCCGCGCCGTCGGCATGTTGCGCGTCAGCGGGGGACGTCGTGGCTGCCGTGAAGTGGGCCTCCGCGGACTGGGACGACGTGGCATCGAACGCCCCCTGTTCCGCGGGCTCGCTCGTCCACTCGTCGCCGATGGACGCGTCGTCAGCGCCCTCGCCCAGGAGGTCGCCGCGCTCGTCGGTGACGGCTCCCGTCCACGGCGCGTCGCCGTACGCGCGGGTGTCTCTTCCGACACGAGCCACGCCCGGCGGTGTTCCCCATGCATCGGCGCCGTAGTCATCCGACGCCTCTCCCTGCTCGGGAGCGACACCCGCCCAATCCGTGCCGTCGTTCGTGCTCACGGAGTCCAGGCCCGGTGCGGTGCCGTGCTCCGGAGTCCCCTCCGTCACTCCATCGCCACCGTAGGCGTCCGCGCCCGAAGGCGTGCCCTGTTCCGCCGCGTCGTCGAACCAGGTCCGCGGACCGTGGGCTGCTTCCGGATTCGAAGCGGGGGCCGTTTCCTGCTCGGTCCATTCAGCGTTCTCCGTCGCCGGAGCCTCGCCCTCCCACGACGGTACATCCGCCTGGGGCCCCGGGGCGCCATCGCCCGGAACCGCGGACTCTCCCTCGCCCCGGAACACCTCGTCCGCGGGCAGCGCGCTCTCGTCGAACGCCCCCTCCCCCGCCACCGCCGCGCCCCAGTCCTCACCGCCTCCGGCCAACGCGGTCTGCGCCGAGGCCAGCACCGCGGCCTCCTCCTCCTGCTGCACCTTCTCCAGCGTCGACTGCACGTCGAGCGGCGCGCGCCGGGATTGCTCCTCGTGCTCGCTGCGCTCCTCGCGCGTCATCGCCGCCAGCTCCCAGTCCGTCTGGTGCAGCGGCGCCAGGTCGCCGAACAGCGCGTTCGCCAGCGTCGGGTCCCCCCCCACCGCGGACCCGGGCGCCGTGGCGTGCCACGTCTCCGCGTCCTCCGCCCCCTTCGCCTCGGGCATCCCCGGCAGGCTCCGGTTCTCCAGCACATGCCACGCGTCCGCCGCCGACGGCGCGCGGATGAGCGAGTCCACCAGCTCCACGAAGCTCGTCCCATCCAACGGCAGCGGCGCCACCGGCGCGCTGAACCCCGCGATGGGCTCACCCAACAACAGCACCCGGGCCACCTTGCCGTCCGGATGCTGGAGCAGCTCCTCCAGCACCAGCCGCCCCCGGCCGCTCTCCACGCCAGGAGCCAGCACGAGGAGCGCCGGCAGGTGATGCCCGTAGGCGATGAGCGCATCCGCGGCGGAGGTCGCGAGGATGACCTCGTGCCCCTCACGGGTGAGCAGACGCCGCACTGCGGCGATGGTGGCGATGTCGTCGTGGACGAGGAGGACCGGTGCGCCCATGGGGGGGCACCGAGTCTACAGCATGGCCCCCGGATCCACGTCGAGGACGACCTTCACCGCGGAAGGAACGTCGGCCAGGGCCGTCTCCACCCTGGCGAGCAGCGGGGCGAGCGCCACATGTGTCGGCCCCTTCAAGAGCAGCTGCCAGCGCGTCTTCCCCCGGATTCTGGCGATGGGCGCCACCGCCGGCCCCAACAGCCGCACCCCCGCCGACGCCGGGGGCATGTTCCGGGAGACGAGGTTGCCCAGGTGCCGGGCCACGCTGGCCACCTGCTCCGGGTGCTCCCCCTCCAGTCGAATCGAGGCCATGCGCGCGAAGGGCGGGTACGCCAACGCCTTGCGCCACTCCAGCTCCTGCTGGGCGAACCCGTCGAAGTCGTGCGCCAGCACCCGCTTCACCGGCTCCGCGTCCGGGTTGTAGGTCTGCACCAGCACCCGCCCCGGGTCCTTGCCC
>NZ_SRLW01000589.1:0-1990 GCF_006518215.1 Myxococcus sp. AB025B | reverse complement strand
CTTCCCGCCCTCGCCCGCGCCCCAGGCGCTGCCGCCCGAGGGGCTGCCACAGACCGCCGCGCCCGTGGAGCCGGGCGCCGAGCCGTCCTCCGTGGAGGCGCCTCGCGCCCGCGCCCCGCTGGGGCTGGACGGTGACGAGCACCCCGCGGTCCCCGAGCCCGTCGCAGAAGCGCAGCCGGGCCTCCAGCCGCCCGAGCCGCAGCCCGCCGAGCCGACCTCCCCTTCCTCCCCGTCCGCCGCCACCGAGAGCGTGGGCGCGGATGGCCTGCCTCGACTCGCGCCGCTGCCTGGAACGGTGGCGCGCAACGCGCCGAAACGGAGCTGACCCCTGAGTCCCCAGCCTCTCGCCGACTCCGAGCTGCGGATGAGCTTGATGGAGCACCTGTCGGAGCTCCGCTCGCGTTTGCTCAAGTGCACCCTGGCCGTGCTCGGGCTGGGCCTGGTGTCGCTGCTGTTCGCCAAGCCCATCTTCGGCGTGCTGATGCGGCCCGTGCTGGACGCGCTGCCGGAGGGCAACCGCGCCCTCATCTACACGTCCGGCATCGAGGAGCTGAACGTCCTCATGAAGGTGGGCGTGTACTGCGGCGTGTTCCTCACCACGCCCGTCATCCTCTGGCAGATCTGGGGCTTCGTCTCGCCGGGGCTCTTCCCGGAGGAGCGCAAGTACGCGGCGCCGTTCGTCCTGTTCGGCTCGCTCGCGTTCATCCTGGGCGCGTGCTTCTGCTACTTCGCGGTGCTGCCCTCCATGTTCAAGTTCCTCCTCAACGAGGAGGAGACGCTCGCGCTGGAGCAGCGGCTGGACACGGCGCGGCTGCGCGCGGATGACGCCCTGCGCTTCTTGCGCGTGGGCGACGCGGAGCGGGCGGGGGTGCTCGCGAAGGAGACCAGCGCGTCGCTGCGCGCGGAAGGTGAGGGGCAGCTGACCGAGCCCGCGCGCTCGCCGTCGCAGGCGGTGGAGCTGAAGTCGCGGCTGGACGGCCTGGGCAGGCTGCTGGACGCGGCGGCGGACGGCTACGGCGCCCAGTCGCGCGCGGTGCTGCGGCAGGCGGTGGAGAAGAAGGTCGCGGCGGTGACGGCCTACGGCAAGCAGGACTACGTGGCGGCTTCGGTGGCCATGGACGAGGCGGCGAGCCTCTTGGCGGGCGTGGCGCCCACGCGCAGCGAGGAGCTGTCGGGACTGTGGAAGCTGGAGAAGGAGCTGTCGGCGGGCGAGGCGCGGCACGAGGCGGAGCGGTGGACGCGGCCCATGCTGACGATGCACGAGCAGCTGTCGCTGGTGCTGCTGCTCATCCTGGCCTTCGGCATCATCTTCGAGCTGCCGCTGGTGATGGCGCTGTTGGGCATCGTGGGCGTGGTGCAGTCGCGCTGGCTGTTCAAGTACCAGCGGCACGCGTTCGTCTTCTGCCTCATCGCCGCGGCCATCATCACGCCCACCGGTGACGTGGTGAACCTGTCGCTGATGGCTGGCCCCATGCTGATGTGCTACGAGCTGGGCGTCTTCCTGGTGTGGCTGGTGGAGCGGCGCCGGGCGCGCAACGCGGCGGAGACCGGCATCACCCCGGTGTCCTGAGGAGGGCGGCAGGCCATGTTCGGCCCTCGAAGCCACCTGAGAGCCAACCTGCGCTACCTGCGCGCGTTGCTGCGCCGCTTCCGCACCACGCTGGTGCTGGCGGCGGCGCTGTTCGTGCTGGGGCCGCTCTTGTTCCACTGGCGCTACATCGGCCCGGACGGGGTGCCCATCTCCTTCGGAGAGGCGCTGCACCACGTCTACTTCCTGCTCTACGGGCAGCCGTCGCTGCCGTACGTGCACGACTGGGCCATCGAGGCGCTCAACGTGGTGATTCCGCCGGCGGGCATCGCCCTGGTGGCGGACGGCGTGGTGCGCTTCGCCTACCTCTACTTCGCCCGACACAAGAACGACAAGGAGTGGATCGAAGTGGTCACCGAGACGATGAAGGGCCACGTCGTGGTGTGCGGGGCGGGGCGGGTG
>NZ_SRLW01000588.1:0-2029 GCF_006518215.1 Myxococcus sp. AB025B | reverse complement strand
CTGCTGGAGGACCGGAGCCGTGGTGGGCGGCGGCTCCCGGGGAGGGGGCTGCCCCGGCGGCGGAGGTCTTGCGTCCCTCCCGGCCAGGCCCCCCGGCGGAGGCGGCGGCGGGGCGTCCACGGGCGGCGGGCCCTCGGGCCGCATGAAGTGCGCCGTGGTCACCGCGGTGCCCACCATCAGCAGCACGACCAGGCCGGCGACCAACGCGAACAGGCCCTTGCGACCACGCCCTTCGTCGCTGCGCGCGGCCACGGGCACCTGCTCCCGCGACGCAGGCGACGGGCGCACCGGGGCCTGCTCCTCCAGGGCGGCGGCGCGGGGCCCCGAGCCCGAGGGACTCCCGGCCTGGGGCGGGAGCACCGAGGTGTTGCCCGAGAAGCGAGGGCCGGAGCCGGACGCCTTCGCGGCCCGGGGACCGGAGGCCGACGCCTCGGCGCCGGCAGGGCGCGGCGTGCTCCCCGTCGCCCCGTCGAAGACGGCCGTCCTCGCCGTGGCGGCGCCGGGGTCCGAGCCGGAGCGCAGGGTGGTGGCGTCGGTGGCCATCGACTCGCCGTGACCGGGCACGTCCGGGCGGGCCATGCCGGCCACCTGCTTCTCCCCCGACGGCGCGTCCTGCTTGCGCATCAGGGTCGGCTCGAAGCCCGCGGGCTCCACCTCCTGAGGCCCCGTGCCGTACGCGCCCGTGCCGCCGGCGACCAGGGGGATGGGCGCGGGGGTGCGACGGTGGCTGGAGGACGAGGTCACCTTGGAGATGAGCTGCCGCTGCGCCGCGAAGGCCTCCGGGCACAGCGCGCGGACGAAGTGGCCCACCTCCTCCGCGCCCACCGCCGCGCCGGAGCGCACCAGCTCGCCGTTGAGCGCGCGCGCCAGCTCGTCCGAGCGCGAGTAGCGCTCATCCGGCTTCGTCGCCAGCGCGCGGCGCACCACCGCGTCCAGCGCCTCGTCCACGTCCCCGCGCAGCCCCGTCAGCGGCGGCACCGTGGGATGGGACATGGCCGCCATCATCTCCCCCACCGTCCCGTGGGGGATGAGCGAGCGGCCGGCGAGCATCTCCCAGAGCACCACGCCGCAGGAGTAGATGTCGCTGCGGTGGTCCAGCGCCTCGGCGCGCACCTGCTCCGGCGACATGTAGCCCAGCTTCCCCATCACCGTGGCGGGCAGCGTGTACTTGCTGCGCGCGGCGGACTTGGCCAGGCCGAAGTCGATGACCTTGACCTCGCCCTCGTACGACACCATGACGTTGTGGGGCGACACGTCGCGGTGGACGATGCCCAGCGGCACGCCGTCCGGCCCCACCTTGCGGTGCGCGTAGCCCAGGCCCTCCGCCATGCGCTGCCCCAGGAACAGCGCCACCGGCACGGGCACCTGCGCGCCCTGCACCCGCGCCTGCTCCAAGAGGTACGCCAGGTCCACGCCGGCCACGTACTCCAGGGCCATGTAGTACGTCCCGTCCGTCTCCCCCATGTCGTAGACCTGGGCGATGGACGAGTGCACCAGGTGCACCAGCACCTTGGCCTCATGGTGGAAGCGGTCCAGGAACTGCCGGTCCTTCAGCAGCGCCGGGAGGATGGTCTTCACGATGCACGGCTTCTCGAAGCCCGCCGCGCCGCTGATCTTCGCCAGGAACACCTCGCCCATGCCGCCCTGGCCCAGGGGGTGGACGAGCTCGTAGCGCCCGAGGAAACGGGAGGACTCTGTAGGTTCGGTGCTCATGGCTTCTCGTGGCAGCGAAGCACCCGGACACACACGGAAGCAAGCTCCGGGGGCTCCCTCGCCTCTGTCGGACACCGCACGGGCCCGAAACAGAAAGCCGGCCGCTCCCCTCCGGGTGTCAGACCGGTGGGGCAGAAAGGAGCGTGACGGCGCCCTCTGCCCCCGTCCCGCCCCGGAGCTCGCGTCCGCCCGGCGCCACGGGGTCCTCCCCTCCGCGTGGAGGTGGGCAAGGAGGGCGGGTTTCGGGACAGCCGCTCCCAGGGGCGGTCGGGGTCGGACGCCAGTTTGAGACACGCGGCGCGGTCCGGATGTGAAC
>NZ_SRLW01000587.1:0-2035 GCF_006518215.1 Myxococcus sp. AB025B | reverse complement strand
CCCTCATCCTTGGAGAAGAACCATGGCGAAGACTCAGCGGCGTGGAGCGGTCATCCGGAAGGCTCGGCAGGTCAAGGCGACGACGGCCCGTGCGGTGTCGGGCGCCGGCAAGAGCGCTCGCAAGGTGCAGGTGACGCTGGGGGACCTCATCGCGGCGGCGTTCGACACGGTGGGCGGCGAGGTGAAGAAGGTGAAGCAGGTGATGTCCTCGAAGGACATGGTGCTGGCCACCGGCAAGCACATCGTCTTCGTGGGCTGAAGGCCGGGGTCTTGGCGGTGAAGGCGCCACGAGCGCGTGGCGCCAGGGGAGGGCGGCGAGGGGGTTGGGTGTGTGAAGCGCATCATCATTCCCGGACGCAACTGCTGGACGGTGGAGGAGACGAGCGACGCGGGCGTTCTCGTGGATGGACGCGCCTACTACCGTGAGCTGTACCGGGCCGCGAAGAAGGCCCGGCGCTACATCGCGATGACGGGCTGGCAGTTCGACAGCGACGTGTCGCTCCTGAGAGGGGAAGACCTGGAGGAGGCGCGCGGCGGCGAGGTCCGCCTGCTGCCCATGCTGGACGCGCTGTGTCGGGCCAACCCCGAGCTGCACGTGTACATCCTCGCGTGGGACTTCAGCCTGCTGCTCGCGATGGAGCGCGAGTGGATGCAGCACCTCTTGTTCAACTGGACGACGAACGAGCGCGTGCGCTTCCGCTTCGACCCGTCCAGTCCCTTGTATGGCGCGCACCACCAGAAGCTGGTGGTCATCGACGGCGTGCAGGCCTTCAGCGGCGGCATGGATGTCTGTGATTGTCGTTGGGACGACCGCGACCACCGGCTGGGCTCGTCGCTGCGCTGCGACAGCGGCAGGGACCCGCATGGGCCCTACCACGACGTGCAGGCCGTGTTCACCGGACCGGTGGTGGGCCGGCTGACGGAGCTGTTCGAGGCGAGATGGGCGCACTCGGGCGGCGGCGAGCTGCACCTGCCGACGGTGGCGCGCGACGACGTGACGTTCAGCTCGAGCGTGCCGGCGCCGCCGGGGCCGGTGGCCATCAGCCGCACGTTCGGCAAGACGCTGCTGCCGCCCCAGGAGGCCGTGCAGGAGGTGCGCGCGCTGTTCCTGGACGCCATCGAGGCGGCCGACCGGTTCATCTACATCGAGAACCAGTACTTCTCCTCCCGCGCCATCTTCCAGGCGCTGGTGCGCCGCTTCCGCGAGCCCGGGCGTCCACCCATCCAGGTGGTGCTGGTGTTGCCCAGGCAGCCCGAGGCGCTGCGCGAGCAGCTGGCCATGGGCATCGCCCAGGTGCGGCTGCTGCGCGCGCTGGAGCGGGTGGCGCGCGAGACGGGCCACACCTTCCGCGTGTACTGCTCGGCGGCGCGCGATGAAGAGACGGGCGAGGACGTCTATACCTACATCCACTCGAAGGTGATGGTGGTGGACGACCGCTTCCTCACGCTGGGCTCGGCCAACACCACCAACCGCAGCCTGGGGTTGGACTCGGAGCTGAACCTGAGCTGGGAGGCGGAGGCCCATGGGGACGCGGTGTCGCGCGCCATCCGCCGCGTGCGGGTGTCGTTGATGGCCGAGCACGCGGGGCTGTCCGGCGCGGAGACGCTGGCGCCGCTGATGCGCGCGGACGCGGGGCTGGTGGACTGGCTGGACGCGGTGGCGAGCGCGGGGCTGCACCGGCTGCGTCCGCACCCCATGGAGACGGTGTTCGACCAGAGCCCGCTGCTCAAGTCGCTGGAGCCCGAGGACCTGGTCATCGACCCGGAGGACTCCGTGCTGGACGAGTCCCTCTTCGAGGCGCTGCGCGGCGGCGAGGACGGGCTGTTCGCCTCCGGCATCCGCCTGCTGTCGCGCTGGCTGGTGGGCGCGGCCGAGGAGCGGCCCCACCGGGCCATCCTCCCCGCGGACGCGGACTCCGAGGGGGGCGGCCAGTACGGCGGAGGGTGACGCGCCCGTCACTCCCGGGGTGTCACCCGTCGGGTGGGTGTGCCGAGGCTCGGCAGTGTCACCCACACCCGGGCGGCGGCCGGGCGC
>NZ_SRLW01000586.1:0-2040 GCF_006518215.1 Myxococcus sp. AB025B | reverse complement strand
GGCTCGCGACCACGGCGCTTCGCGAGGCCGCGCGTCGCAAGAAGAAGCTCGTCGAGCGCGACGTACTCGCACGCGTGCTCGACACCGACTCCGCCGCTCTTTAGGCCACTCCCATCACCGGGCGCGCTCGCTGACGCTCGCGCTCGGTGATGCCCATCAACCAGGCGGCTCGCTCGTCCATCAACCAGCCCGCCTCGCAACAGTGATGACCGCCGAGAGGACTTCCACCTGTCGCTCCTTCACCTCGGCGTGGACCTCATGCTCTTCCGGAGGCTGTGCCCGTTTTGTTAGGCGCCACAAGCCTGCCTAATCATTTTCACTTGCCTTTCGCATCGCTTCAATTCCCTTGCGGTCGAGTCGAGCTGTCCCTCCTCCTGGAATCGGAAGCGTCACTTCCGCAGACGCCCCAAGAAGGGCAGCAGCCAATCGATCAACCGCAGTCTGGTCTTGCTTCGGCACATCCGGAACAAAAAGCCCTGCGCTGAGCCGATCTATCAATGCAATCGGCGTCTCCGTCCCCTTTATCTCTTTCCACTCTAGGGCTGTCTCAACCAACCAACTGGCTCGATCAAGGTCAAGCCCAAGACGCTTTAGGCGAAACTCCTCTGACGCATGCTGCTCAAACCAGCGATTGCTCCACCTGATATGGAAAACCACAGCACTAACAAGCCCGGCAGTCAGAATAGATTGCTTTGCCCCAAGAAACGCCCAGGCAATGGTCGACAACTCTGCGTCATCAACTAGCAACATGAAATTAAAAACAGTCGAAGCAACAACCAGCAATAGCAGGACGATAATCAAGAGATAACTGGCATTTCTGACGGGATTGCGCAACTCCTGAGTCCCATTCGTAAGGCCAAACTTCTCAGCGCTCGCCTGGAGTTCTCTCTTCTGCTCTCGTCGGATGTCTCGACGAACATGGCGCGAGTCCCTGTCGTCGATCTCGGCAATACGGCGATCGACTTCCTTCTCGCGCAATTCCAAGTGCTTCTCTCGCTCCTGAATCACTGCCAGCAATCGTTGTTTTTCAGTCGTGCCTTCTGTCTCAACCGCAAGACGACGTAAGCGATACTCCTCCTCCAGTTGAACTCGGACGGTGGCAGTACTCTCCGCCAATTGCGCAACCAAGGTTCTTCCGAGTTCTTCGACTTTGAGTAACTCCACCTCGCGTCGCTCCAGAAAGCGCTTGGTCTCTTTCCCAACAATCGATGCGATCCCGTCTCGTGCATCGAGAGCCTTTAGATGTCTCTTCAATACCGCAACGAGATGAATCATGGCTGCGACAACCTCCTTCCCCTCCCCCGCGCCTCCAAGTCCATTAAGTTCAAGATTGATAATGTCGGCAGCCCCATTGCCATTTCTCTGCAGCTTCACAACGAAGCCACGGTCGCCATACAGGCAGTGGAGTGCCAGATTGACGATTGACATTGAGTCATCTGGCAGCAATTTCAATATTCGTCTTAAATCTTCCTCACCCTCCGACTTTGGTGAAATCCCAGGACCAATGTCGAGCGAAGCTTCCGCCGCGCGAACCTTGATTCCCGAGCGCACCACTTCGCTATCTGCAAAAACCTTCAAAAATGCCGAGATTGCATGGTGGTCGCTCTGCCGCTGCACGTTAAATGAAGTATTAGCCCATGCCATGAGAACCCCTCTGCTGCCGCAAACACCGGCGAACAGCGACACCTAGCACATTCAAAATATCTGCCACCCCATGCTGCAAATGCCGATTGCGTAGCTCTTGCATCGATTATAGACAGAATCCACTCGAACAGCAGGGAGGGTCACAGGTGCCCCGGGGCGTGGCCTCCCGCTGCCACTAAGAGTGCCTAACAAAACGGGCACAGCCTCCGGAAGAGCATGAGGTCCACGCCGAGGTGAAGGAGCGACAGGTGGAAGTCCTCTCGGCGGTCATCACGGATGCGCAGGCGGCGAAAGCGGTGCAGATGAGCGAGCCTCTGTTCCACCTTCCACCTGTAGCGTCCCAGCTTCTCGCTGGACTCGATTCCCGGCTTGGCGATGCGGGGAACGATGCTTCGC
>NZ_SRLW01000585.1:0-2062 GCF_006518215.1 Myxococcus sp. AB025B | reverse complement strand
GGCTCCGGCGCCGGCGGGGGAACGAACAGACCGGCGAGCTCCGGCACGTCCGCGCCGCGCTTCCAGTCCGCCATGCCCTGCTGCCAGAAGAAGCTCCGGCCGCTGATGGTGCCCGTGGCGATGAGCTCGCGCAGGGCGCCCTCGTCCAGCGGGCCCTCCTGCTTGTTCTTCACCATCACGAACCAGGGCGAGCCCGTGGCGCGCAAGGGCGCGGCCCTGGTGGGCTCATCGTCCCAGGGCGTCTGGAGCGCCGCGGGCGGCGCCTTGGCCACGGGTGGCGCGGAGGCCACCGGCGCGGGGACGCTGACGGACGGGTCGGCCAGGGAGCGCTCTTGCGCCCTGAGCCGCTCCACGTCCGCGAGCGACACCACGCGGGTGCTCTCTTCTTCGGCGGGTCCTTCGACGGTGATGACGTTCTGGCAGTTCTTGCAACGGACCTTGACCGTCTTGCCGCGGACTTTTTCGTCCGCAATGGAGTACCGCTTCTGGCAATTGTCGCAGGTGAAGTTCAAGGGGAGCGTCCGGCTCGCGGGGGGAAAACGAGGTCCCGGATGCTACCGCTAGAAATCTCCCGCGCAAACCAATCGGTTGACTCCGCCGTGCGGCCCAACTATGGAGCCCGCCTCTGCCCCTGTCTTCTCTCGCCTTATTCAGAAGGTGGCGAATGCCGGCGAAGGACCTCGGTTCAAAGTTCGTTTGCTTCAAGTGTCAGACGAAGTTCTACGACATGAAGAAGCCTGACCCGCTGTGCCCGAAGTGCGGCGCGGACCAACGGGAAAGCCCCGCACTGAAGCCCCAGCCCGAGGGACGCCGTGGCCGCCTGGCCGCTGCTCCCAAGGTCATCGAGCCCGAGCCCGAGGAGCCAGCAGCCGCGAGCGAGGAAGAGGAGGAGGATCTCGACTCGTTCGACGACGACGAGAGCGCGGCCGCCGAGCCCGACGACGACGACACCTGATTCAGGGGTATGCGGGCTTCCTGGCGAGCGCCAGGAGGCCTGCGAGCCTCGGACGTCCTCACGAGGCGGCTTGTATCCACCCGGTGCGCCCTTCGCGGGGCGCGTCCCGGGCCTGCTTCACGACCGACGTGCTTCCGCTCAGGTCCCCGATGCCAGCGCCAGCTCCGTGAGCGCGCGGCGGATCTGCTCGTAGAGGCCGGGCCCCATCTCCTGCATCCCCACCGGCCGCGGCGCCTTGCGGGGCGCTTCCAGGGTCTGCATCGGGCTCGTCAGTGTGGTCCGCTTCTTGGGCTGCATCGTCATGCCCCCCTCTCGTGTTGAAACCCAGCAGCAGCGTAGCAATTTTCCCGTCGCAGCGGAAATGAAATCCGGACACACACGCTGCACCTCCTAGTACGTGCTGGGGCGAAAACCTTCCGCCCTTTCGCCAAGAAAGTTGGAAACGGCCGGTGCTGGCTACTGCTGGAGGTCCGTGACGGCCCAGTCCTGCTCCACCTGGACGCTCTCGCCCGCGCGGACATTCACGGTCTTCTCGGCCTGGGGCAGCCGCTCGTGCCAGAAGACGAGGGTGTGGGTGCCCTCGGGGACCTCCAGCCGGAAGCGGCCGTCCGGGGACGTGGTGGCGAAGTACGGGTGGTCGAACGTCCGCACCACGGCCCGCATCCACGGGTGGATGTCGCAGCGGATGGGGACGACGCCGGGCTCCTCGGGCAGCGGCTTGCGCGTGCTCATCCCTTCCAGGGGCATGGCCACGTTGAAGAAGGAGCGCTTGGTGCTGGAGGACGCGCGCACGTTGTGGACGAGCGGATCCGAGTTGCGCAGGGTGAGCTGGCCGCCGGCGCGCGCGGCGAGGACGGGTGGATCATAGACGCACTTCTTCTGGTCCAGCACGGGCTCGGCGGGCGGCTGGGCCGGTGCGGGCAACGCGCCCGCCGACTTCAGGGACACCACCGTGTAGGCCAGCGCGCCCTCGCTCCCCACGACGAGGGAGCGGTCCTCCGTCTGCTCGCCGCACACGGACACCACGGTGCCGCTGGTGGGCGACGAGGTGGGGGGCGGCGGGGTGCCGGTGAGCCGGACACGTCCCTCGATGACGCCCCACTTCAC
>NZ_SRLW01000584.1:0-2068 GCF_006518215.1 Myxococcus sp. AB025B | reverse complement strand
GACTCAAGCGCCTCGTCGCCTACGTCACCCCCGCCGACGTCGACACCTCCTCACTCCGCACCGAGCTGCTTCTCAACCTCCCCGAGTACATGGTGCCCTCGGCCTTCGTCGCCCTGGACTCCCTGCCCCTCAACACCCACGGCAAGCTCGACAGGAAGGCTCTGCCCGCTCCCGACTCCGGGCCCACTGACTCCTTCCTCGCCCCTCGCAACCCCTCCGAGACGCTCCTCGCCTCCATCTGGGCAGAGGTCCTCCACCTCGACGCCGTCAGCGTCTCCGACGACTTCTTCTCCCTGGGCGGCCACTCCCTCCTCGCCACCCAGGTCGTCTCCCGCATCCGCAAGGTCTTCCAGGTCGAGCTGCCCCTGCGCGCGCTCTTCGAGGCGCCCACGGTGGCGTCGCTCGCGGCGCGCATCGAGGTCGAGAAGCAGTCGGGGCTGGCGAACGAGAAGCCGGCGCTCGTGGTGGTGCCTCGCACGGGACCGCTGCCGCTGTCCTTCGCGCAGCAGCGACTGTGGTTCCTGGATCGACTCCAGCCGGGTAGCCCCTTCTACAACATCCCCTCGGCCATCCAGCTCCACGGCGGAGTGAACCTCGATGCGCTGGAGCGTGCGCTGCGTACGCTCGTCCAGCGACACGAGGCCCTGCGCACGTCCTTCCACGTCCAGGAGGATGGCGAGGCCATGCAGCACATCCACACGGATGTGACGCTGTCCGTCCCCGTCGTGGACCTGCGGCACGTGCCCGAGTCCCAGCGGGAAGCCGAGGCCCTGCGACAGGCCCAGGCCGAGGCGCAGAAGCCGTTCGACCTGGCCCACGCGCCGCTGCTCCGGGCCTCCGTGCTCCAGCTGTCCGAGCAGCGCCACATCCTGCTCGTCACCGTCCACCACATCGTCTCGGATGGTTGGTCCAACGGCATCCTCACGCGCGAGGTCGGGGCGCTCTACGGCGCGTTCGCACAGGGCCTGCCGTCACCGCTCGCTCCACTGGAGTTGCAGTACGCGGACTACGCCGCGTGGCAGCGTGGCTGGCTGAAGGACGAGGCACTGTCCCAGCAGGTCGGTTGGTGGAGACAACAGCTCTCCGGCGCACCGCATGCGCTGGAGCTGCCCACGGACAGGCCCAGGCCGCCGGTCCAGACGTCCAACGGGTCCACGCTGCCCATCGCGCTGGGAACCCAGCTCTCGGCCGAGCTGCGCGCCCTGTGCCTGCGAGAGGGCGTCACGCCGTTCATGGCGCTGCTGTCCGCGTTCCAGGTGTTGCTCGCGCGCTACTCGGGACAGGACGACATCGTCGTCGGCTCGCCCATCGCCAACCGGCAGCAGGCGGAGATCGAAGGCATCGTCGGGTTCTTCGTCAACACACTCGCCCTGCGCGCGCGGCTGTCCGTCGGGATGACCTTCCGCGAGCTGCTCACCCAGGTGAAGGAGACGACGCTCGGGGCCTACGCGCACCAGGACGTGCCGTTCGAGAAGCTCGTCGACGAGCTGAAGCCCGAGCGTGACCTGAGCCGCTCGCCGCTGTTCCAGGTGATGTTCGCCCTGCAGAACACGCAGCGTGTCACCGGGCCACAGGACGGTGAGGACGCGGGCGCCATCCAGCCGATGCATGTGGACAGCGGCACCGCCAAGTTCGACCTGTCCCTGCTCTGCGGTGACTTCGGCGACGACATCGGCGGCCTGCTCGAGTTCAACACGGACCTGTTCGACCGGAGCACCGCGGAGCGACTCGGCGCACATCTGCTGAACCTCCTGCGCGCAGCCGTGAGCGATCCGGGCCAGTCCATCTGGAAGCTCCCGCTCCTCGGAGCCGAGGAGCGTCAGCGCACGCTCGTCGCCTGGAACGACACCTCACGCCACGACCACGCGGCCACGACGATGCATGGGCCGGTGGAGGCACAGGTGCGCCGTACGCCTGACGCCATCGCGCTCTCCGACGGTACGCGCTCGCTCTCCTACGCCGCGCTCGACGCTCGCTCCAATCAGCTCGCCCACCACCTGCTCGCCCTCGGGGTCTCTCCGGGCAGTGCCGTCGGCATCTGCCTCGACAAGTCCCTCGACATGGCCGT
>NZ_SRLW01000583.1:0-2074 GCF_006518215.1 Myxococcus sp. AB025B | reverse complement strand
GACTCAAGCGCCTCGTCGCCTACGTCACCCCCTCGGACGTCGACACCTCCTCACTCCGCACCGAGCTGCTTCTCAACCTCCCCGAGTACATGGTGCCCTCGGCCTTCGTCGCCCTGGACTCCCTGCCTCTCAACACCCACGGCAAGCTCGACAGGAAGGCTCTGCCCGCTCCCGACTCCGGGCCCACTGACTCCTTCCTCGCCCCTCGCAACCCCTCCGAGACGCTCCTCGCCTCCATCTGGGCAGAAGTCCTCCACCTCGACGCCGTCAGCGTCTCCGACGACTTCTTCTCCTTGGGTGGCCACTCCCTCCTCGCCACCCAGGTCGTCTCTCGCATCCGCAAGGCCTTCCAGGTCGAGCTGCCCCTGCGTGCGCTCATCGAAGCGCCGACCATCGGGGAGCTCGCGCAGCGGGTCGAGGCAGCTCTGAGTGAGGGCCCGTCCAACACACGGCCTCCGCTGGTCGCGGCGCCTCGTACCGGGCCGCTGCCGCTGTCCTTCGCTCAGCAGCGACTGTGGTTCCTCGACAGGCTGGAGCCCAACAACGCCTCCTACAACATCCACTCGGGCAAGGTGCTCGATGGTGCGCTGGATACGGCCGCGCTGGAGCGGGCGCTCCAGGAACTGGTGCAGCGACACGAAGCGCTGCGCACCTCGTTCCACGTGCAGGAGGACGGCACCGCGGTCCAGGTCATCCATCCGCACGCCGAGCTGTCGGTCCCCGTCATCGACCTGCGGCACCTGACGGATTCCGCCTTGGACGCGGAGGTGGGGCGGTTGACCTCCGAGGAGTCCGGCAAGCCGTTCAACCTGACGAGCTCGCCCCTGCTGCGTGCGTCGCTGTTGCGCGTGACGGAAGAGAGCCACGTGCTCCTCGTCACGGTGCACCACATCGTCTCGGACGGCTGGTCCAACGGCATCCTGCTGCGCGAAGTGGGCGCGCTCTACGAGGCGTTCTCGCAGGGGCGACCGTCCCCGCTCGCGCCGCTGGAGTTCCAGTACGCGGACTACGCGCTGTGGCAGCGCGGCTGGCTGAAGGACGAGGCACTGGAGCAGCAGCTCTCCTGGTGGAGGCAGCAGCTCGCCGGCGCTCCCCATGCGCTGGAGCTTCCGACCGACCGACCGCGACCGCCCGTGCAGACGCATGTCGGCGCAACGCTGCCCGTCCACCTGAGCACCGAGCTGACCGAGTCACTCCGCGCGCTGTGCAAGCGCGAGGGCGTCACGCCCTTCATGGTGCTGCTCGCCGCGTTCCACACGTTGATGGCGAGGTACTCGGGGCAGGACGACATCGTCGTCGGCTCGCCCATCGCCAACCGGCAGCAGACGGAGCTGGAGGGCATCGTCGGGTTCTTCGCCAACACGCTCGCCCTGCGTGCACGACTGTCCGGGACGATGTCGTTCCGCGAGCTGCTCAGCCAGGTGAAGGAGACGACGCTCGGGGCCTACGCGCACCAGGACGTGCCGTTCGAGAAGCTCGTCGACGAGCTGAAGCCCGAGCGTGACCTGAGCCGCTCGCCGCTGTTCCAGGTGATGCTCGCGCTGCAGAACACTCCGCGACAGGCGCGTGGTGATGCGCGTCGTGAGGAGGCGGCTCCCACGCCGGGCCCCACGACCGTCACCCACGGCAGCGCCAAGTTCGACCTGTCCCTGCTGCTCGCGGACCACGGCGACGACATCAGCGGTCTGCTCGAGTTCAACACCGACCTGTTCACGCCGGCCACGGCCATGCGGATGGGCGCGCACTTGCAGCGGCTGTTGCAGTCCGCCGTCCGCGCCCCCAGCCAGTCCATCTGGCGACTGCCGATGCTCGATGCACAGGAGCATCAGCAGCTCCTCGTCACCTGGAATGACACCTCGGGCGAGTCGCACGCGGCCACGACGATGCATGGGCCGGTGGAGGCACAGGTGCGCCGTACGCCTGACGCCATCGCGCTCTCCGACGGTTCGCGCTCGCTCTCCTACGCCGCGCTCGACGCTCGCTCCAATCAGCTCGCCCACCACCTGCTCGCCCTCGGGGTCTCTCCGGGCAGTGCCGTCGGCATCTGCCTCGACAAGTCCCTCGACATGGCCGT
>NZ_SRLW01000582.1:0-2089 GCF_006518215.1 Myxococcus sp. AB025B | reverse complement strand
GGGTGGGGGGATGAGAAGGGGGCCGCGCCGGCGTGGGCACCTCGTCAGGGACCAGGTCGAGGGCCAGGGCGTTGCTGCCTGCTGTGTCGATTCGGGACATGCGCTCGCTTCCGCAAAGGGGACCTCCGGCCGCACTGCACCAGGCACACCAGGGTCCACTCCGAGCGGCGCGCGGGCCCTCGGCGCCTCACGCCATCGCAAGCTCCGGACGTGAAATCTCCCGGCACGGACGTCCTCGCGCGCGAGGTCGGCGCGAGTCAGGCGACCACGGCGGCGACGGCCCGGGAATCGAGCGGCAGCTCCAGCGTGAAGGTCGTCCCGGTGCGCTCCCCGCTCTCGATGCTCACCCGTCCACCATGGGCCTGGGCACAGCCCCAGACCAGGGTCAGCCCCAGGCCCCAGCCCTTCGAGGGCCCCTCGCGCGCGGAGCGCGTCCTCGAGAACGGCTTGAAGAGCAGGTCCTGGTCGGCCTGGGAGAGGACCCGGCCCTCGTTGTGGACGGAGACCCGCGCGCCTGAAGCCGTCCGCGCGACGGTGAGGGTGACGGGGGAGTCGCTCGCGCCGTACTTCACCGCGTTGCTGGTCAGGTTCCAGAGTGCCCGGCGCAGCTCGTCCTCGCTCCAGAAGCCCTCGACGGGCGCCTCGGCCACGAGGAGGAAGCGCTCGCCGTGGATGGTGCTCAGCTCCTCGATGACCTCCCGGGCGATGGCCCGCAGGTCGCACGGCGCGAACTGGAGCGAGAGCTGCTCCCCGGCGCGCAGGCGGTTGGCGTCGAGCAGGTCCCGCACCATGCGGTCCGTGCGCTCGATGTTCTGGTCGATGCGCCGGGCCAGGTCCCGCCGCTCCTCCATCATCTCCGGCCGGCGCAGGAGCAGCTGCGCCGCCACCTTCGCCGCCGACAGCGGCCCCCGCAGGTCATGGGCCAGGACGGAGACGAAGCGCTCCCGGAGCACGCGCTCCTCCTGCAGGGTCTCGACCTTCGCCAGCAGGTCTGCGTGCAGCTTCGCGTTGTCCAGGTGGATGGTGAGCCGCTCGCCCAGGGACTCGAGCCGCCTCCGCTCCCGGGCCGTGAAGTCGCGCGACGCGGCGACGCCGACGTACAGCACGCCCCTCAGGGCGTAGTGCGTGGCCAGACGGATTCCCAGCAACGAGGAGAGCCCCTCGCGCCGCAGGTCCTCGCTCACCGCCATCGGCGTGGCCTCCGCCTCCTCGCCCGAGCCGGGGCCCTCGTCCAAGACACCTCGAGTGGTCGCGTATCGCGCGAGGGCCTCCATCGCCACGCCCGTGGAGACCACCGTGCCAAGACCGGGGAGCAGGGACTCTTTCAAGAGCAGGGCCGCGCCCTGTCCCCCCAGCGCCTCCATGATGAGCTCGAGGACCTCCCTCAATCGCTCCTGGAGAGAGGCGGCGTCCACCTCCAGGGCCTCGTTGGCCACCTTCTGGATGAGCCGCAGGTAGCGCTTCTCCGCCTGCTCATCCTCCCGCATGTGCTCGCTGAACAGCGCGATGACGCTCGCCGAGGCCGCATGCAGCTCACCGAGCAGCCGCTCGACGTCCTCGACGTCGGGCCGCGCCTGGGGCGGGGCCTCGGCCCACATCCTGGAGATGCACCTGCCCAGGAGCGCGAACTCCTCGACGACCTCCGCGACGTGGAACCCCTGGCGGAGTCGCGCGGCCACATGGCCCTCCACGTACTTGCGCCGCTCAGCGAAGGTGGTGGCCGGCGCCTTCGCGTCCTCCGCGAGCGAGGCCAGATAGGTCGGCATGATGTTCTTGAGCTCGGGGGCGTCCAGGCCGCGGGCGGAGGCGGCCCGGGTCGCCTCCTCGGTCCACAGCCGGACGATGGCGTCGTAGTGCCGGTGGATGATGTCAGCGATGCGGTTCATCGTGTGGCCCCATCGTTCTGCCGCACGGAGACGCCATCCCGTGCATTCCTGGAGAGGGGATAAGGCCTGGGCCTCCCGGAGGTGAGCGGGGAGAGCGCCGGGCCCGCGGGCCACCGTTCGCTGGCATACACGCCCCGGGGAGGTCGCGACGGGTGCCCGAGCGGGGGAGGGCATCCCGCCCCGAGGACCCATCCCCGAGCCCC
>NZ_SRLW01000581.1:0-2099 GCF_006518215.1 Myxococcus sp. AB025B | reverse complement strand
CCCCAGGAGCCCCGCCCGGCGGAAGCCGGCATGTCAGACCCTCCGGTTATTCATATCCCCGTCGCGCACACGGGGGAGCAGGGCCTCCCAAGAGACTCGAGCTCTCCGTAGCGCCCTCACCGCACGGCCAAGGCCCGCCCTCCGTGTGTGCGACGCCAGTAGGGGCAATGAACAAGCGAGGGGGCATGGGCCCGCCTCGTGAAGAGGGGGACTTGGAGCGACCGCGTGGGGACGCGAGGCGCTCGACCGCAGGACCGGCGTGCCGAGAGGAGGCCCGCCCGACATTCTTGGATTCGCCATCCAGGCCGAGGGGGGAAGCCCGTCGTACGGGACTGAACCTCACGGAGGATGGCCGGTGCGCGCGAGGCAGGCAGCTCCTCAACCCCTCCCACTGCCCGCCTCGCGCGCTCCCGTAAACCTTCCCTTTGCTTGCCAAGGGCGTCCGCCGGAGACATACGGACACGCACGGTCGCGGCGCGCCCGGAGCCAGGGTGCTCGGGGCGCCATGACGGAATGCTCGGGCCCGGTCAGGCCCGGTGGCCCTCCGGCGACCCTCGTGAGCGATGGGACTCCGGTACGACGTCATCGTGGTGGGCCTGGGCCATGCCGGCAGCGAGGCGGCGCTCGCGTGCGCGCGGCTGGGCCTCTCGACGCTGGCCGTGACGCTCAAGCGCGAGCGCTCCGCGGTGATGAGCTGCAACCCCGCCGTGGGCGGCACCGCCAAGGGTCACCTGGTGCGCGAGCTGGACGCGCTCGGCGGACAGATGGGCCGCGTGGCGGACCTGGCCGGCACCCACTTCAAGATACTCAACGCCTCCAAGGGCCCCGCGGTCCAGGCCACGCGCATCCTCTGCGACCGCGAGCAGTACGCCGCGCTGATGCAGGACGTCCTCTTCCACACGCCGAACCTCACCGTGCGCGAGGGAGAAGTCTCCGCGCTGGTGACGGAGGCTGGCCGGGTGATGGGCGTGCGGATGGGCGACGGCACCGACGTGGCCGCGTCCGCGGTGGTGCTCACCACGGGCACCTTCCTCCAGGCGCTGATGCACGTGGGCGAGAAGAAGGAGGTCGGCGGACGGCTCGGGGACGACGCGGCCAGGGGCCTGTCGGATTCGCTGCGCGGCCTGGGCTTCACGCTGGGCCGCTTCAAGACGGGGACTCCGGCCAGGCTCGCTCGCGCGAGCATCGACTGGGACCGCGTGGAGCCGCAGCCCGGTGACTTCCCGCCGCGCCCGTTCTCCTGGCGCACGCGCGTGGAGCAGGCCTCGGGGGTGCCGTTCCCGCGGCAGCGCGAGGTGACGTGCGGCATGACGCAGACGACGCTCGAGACGCATCGGGTGCTGCGCGACAACCTGCACCGCTCGCCGCTGTACCAGGGGGAGATTGTCGGCCGGGGCCCGCGCTACTGCCCGTCGCTGGAGGACAAGGTGGTGCGCTTCGCGGACCGCCAGCGGCACCAGGTGTTCCTCGAGCCCGAGGGGCCGGACTCTCCACTCGTCTACCCGGCGGGGCTGTCCACCAGCCTGCCCGCGGACGTGCAGCTCGACTTCCTGCGCACCATCCCCGGCCTGGAGAAGGTGGAGGTCGTGCGCTTCGGCTACGCGGTGGAGTACGACTACTCGCCGCCCACGCAGCTGCACCCCACGCTGGAGACCAAGTCCGTCGCGGGCCTGTACTTCGCGGGGCAGCTCAACGGCACCTCCGGCTACGAGGAGGCCGCCTTCCAGGGCCTGTGGGCGGGGCTCAACGCGGCGCTGCGGGTGAAGGGCGAGCCGGCGCTCGTGCTCGGGCGCGACGAGGCGCACGGCGCGGTGCTGGTGGATGACCTGGTGACCAAGGGCGTGGACGAGCCGTTCCGCATGTTCACCAGCCGCTCCGAGCACCGGCTCAAGCTGCGCGAGGGCAACGCGGACCTGCGGCTGGCGCGTCACGGGCACCGCGTGGGGTTGTTGCCGCGCGAGGCGCTGGAGCGGGCCGAGGCACGGCAGCGCGCGGTGACGGAGGAAGTCACCCGGCTCAAGCGCACGGGCCTGGCGGCGAGGCTGAAGCGGCCCGAGGTGACGTACCTGGCGCTGGGGGAGGGGAGGGCGGACTGGCCC
>NZ_SRLW01000580.1:0-2107 GCF_006518215.1 Myxococcus sp. AB025B | reverse complement strand
GGGCAGGGGCTTGGGCCCAGACGGGCTGGCTGGCCACCAGCATCAGGGGCGCCAGCAGGGAAAGCGGGGTACGACGCTTCATGCGGTCCTCGCGGGTCTTCAGGAAGTGCACGGCGCTTCTAACCCGGCACACCCCATCCGCCATCCCGGAAGCCAGCACTTCCTCCAGGAAGGCGTCCTCGGTGCGACAGGCGAGGGGGCTCGAGCGGGGCGCGCGCCGGAGGTTCGCGGCGGGTTCGTCGCGATTTCCGGTGACTACCCTTAAGGTTGTCTTCCGTATTGCCTCCATGTCAGGTCGGTTTGTTAGGGTGCCTTCCACCTGGAAAGCGACATGGGGTCGCTCGAAGGAGGACGTCGAGATGGCGCGCAATGACGGTGGGGGACTGGGGCCGATGTACCAACGGGAGATGGAGGAGTTGAAGGAGCGCCTGCGCAAGGCGCATGAGGAGTCGCTCGCGGCCATCGCGAAGCTGTCGCAGCACATGGACAGGACGCGGGTGAACCTGGACGCGCTGGACCGGAGCCACGCGGACTTCAGGCAGTCATTCCAGGCGGTGCAGCGGGAGTACGGCGAGCTGAGGGAGCTGGTCCACGAGCATCACGTGGCCATCGCGGAGACGCGACAGGAAGTCAGCGGACTGAAGGGTGACGTCGCCGGACTGAAGGGCGACGTCGCCGGATTGAAGGGGGACGTCGCGGGGTTGAAGGGCGACGTCGGTGTCTTGAAGCAGGACGTCAAGGAGATCCGGCTCGACGTCCATGAACTGAAACAAGACGTGATTCTGCTCAAGCAGAAGGTGGAGACCTTGGAGGTGAAGGTCCACGCCCTCGAGCGGAAGATGGAGGCCGTGCATGAAAGACTGGATGGCATCGACAAGAGACTCGATTCCATGGACACGCGGCTCAACCGCATGGATACACGCATCGATGCCATCGACTCCCGACTCGGCATCATGGAGACCGGGTACCAGGCCATTGAGGTCAAGCTCCAGCGCTCGGACCGCCTCTACGAGGAGATGAACGAGCGCGTGGACCTCTTCTCCCGGGACCTCCGCGTGGTGCGCTCGGGCTTCGAGGAGTCCGTGGAGACGCTCGCGAAGCTCGCCGCGACCATGGGCATCAACGCCTCGGAGATGCGCCGGGGGTTGTTCCACGTCAACGAGAAGGTGGCCCGGCTCTCCGTGGAGCAGGACACCACCGACAAGCGCCTCCAGGCGCACGAGAGCATCCTGACGAAGCTGCTCAAGAACTGACCCCGCGATGACACCGTGAGGGGAACTCCACGCGGCTCCCCTCACGTCGGTGTAGCGTCGCCTCTCAGGTCCGCAAGGGGCGATGCATGAAGCTGGTGCTCATCTCCGATACACATCGACGGCACGAGGAACTCGAGGTCCCCGTGTGCGACGTGCTCATCCACGCGGGTGACTTCTCCCGCCGAGGCAAGCAAGAGGAGCTGAAATCCTTCCTCGGCTGGTTCTCCCGTTGCCCTGCACGCGAGAAGGTCTTCGTCGCCGGCAACCATGACTTCATCTGCGAGCGCGACCCGCAGCTGACGCGGCGGCTCGCGCACGAGGCGGGGGTGCACTACCTCGACGACGAGGAGGTGCTCGTCCGAGGCCTGCGCGTCTGGGGCTCACCCGTGACGCCGCGCTTCGGCGGCATGGCCTTCAACCGCGAGCGCGGCGCCGACATCCGCACGCACTGGGACCTCATCCCCGAGGGGCTCGACGTGCTCGTCACGCACGGTCCACCCAAGTGCCTGGGGGACCGCACGTTCCTCGGCGCGCACGTGGGCTGCGAGGACCTGCTCGCCCGCGTGAAGCAGGTCCGTCCGCGCCTCCACGTCTACGGCCACATCCACGAGTCCCCGGGCGAGCAGTCCCTGCCCGACGTGCCGACACGCTTCCTCAACGTGTCCAACTGCCACCTGCACCCCTTCGGCATCCGTCCGCCCGTCGAGGTGGAGCTGGAGGCCTTGTCCTAGAGCGCCGATCAGGTTACGGCGAGGGAGCAGGCAGGCGGTAGGGGATCGACTCGGGCTGTGGTCGCGTGATCAGGTCGCCACCTTCGGAGGTGGCGCATGGAACGCTGGAAGCCGGCTGTGGAG